>DAOWME010000075.1 GCA_030643245.1 Deltaproteobacteria bacterium | reverse complement strand
GAAAAGGTATACGGTCCGGAGGATCTAGAACATGTGTGGGGGTGTTACTTCGGTATATAGTCTTTTATTTGGCATCCTTCATACATCAGTTTACACTTTTGAAATTATGGCTGCTTCAACGGTGGTCAAATTTTAATCCGTGCAGCTGTTTGAGCATTTTAGTGAGCGTTAAGAAAGAACAGGGGGAAAGCCTCGTTTTTTTTGAATGTTTGTAGTTTTAAAGCCTATAGGTTAAATTTAATAGCTTGAGGCTGTTCTTTCTTTATGCTCACTTAGATGCGAGTTCTGCACGGGTTAAAATTTGACCACCGTTGAAGCAGCCATAATTTCAAAAGTGTAAACTGATGTAAGAAGGATGCCGAAAATGACAAGAAAAAGATGGTATATCAAGGAACAGGATGAAGAGACTCAGAGATTTTTATCCCGTGAGCTGAATATTTCCCCTGTAATATCTCAAGTTCTTATAAACAGAGGGATCAAGGACGTTGATGCCGCAGATCGTTTCCTGCACCCAAATCTGTCCCACCTGACCCCCCCGGCTATGATGAAGGATATGGAAAAGGCGGTGGGACGGATCGTTAAGGCTATCCTTGGTCATGAAAAGATCATGGTCTACGGTGATTATGATGTGGACGGTATTACTGCTGTGACCATACTGGTAACCTTCTTGCGAGAGGTTGGCGCCGATGTATCTTTTTATACCCCCCATAGATTGACGGAAGGGTACGGACTGAACCTGGAGGCGTTGAATCGCATAAGAAGCACTGGGACAAGACTAATGCTTACTGTCGATTGTGGAATAACGGATGGTGAAGCGATTGGTTTTGCTCAGAGTAACGGAATGGATGTAATTGTCACGGACCACCACGAGGTTCCTGACGAACTCCCGCCTGCGTACGCAATATTGAACCCCAAACAGAAAGGCTGTGGCTTTCCTTTCAAATCACTGGCCGGGGTGGGGGTAGCATTCTATCTGGTTATTGCTCTCCGGGCCAAGTTAAGGGATATGGGGTTTTGGAGACACAATAAAGTTCCTAACCTGAAAGAGTATCTTGATATTGTCGCCCTCGGAACCATAGCCGATATTGTGCCGTTAATCAGTGAGAATCGGATACTCGTCAAGTTCGGCCTTGAACAGTTGACCGTTAGCTCAAGGCCCGGGATAATCGCTCTCAAAGAAGTAAGTGGACTGAGAGACACTGTCATAACCTCAGGCATGGTAGGGTTCAGGCTTGCACCCAGAATTAATGCTGCCGGTCGATTAAGCAGAGCGGACGATGGTGTCAGACTGCTCACCACAAGGGACCTAACAGAGGCAAAAGAGATCGCAATGGTACTCGACTCGGAGAATACAAAGAGACAACGGATCGAGGAACGTATCGTTAAAAAAGCTAAGGATATCGTTGAAAGTGATGAGCGTATACTCTGTGGCAGGTCGATTACCCTTGCCTCTCATGACTGGCATACCGGGGTGATCGGTATAGCTGCCTCCAGATTGGTTGAAGAGTATTATAGACCGACTGTAATTATCAGTCTCCAACGGGGAAGGGGGAAGGGGTCGGCGAGAAGTATTGAGGGTTTTCACCTCTATCATGGGCTAATGGGCTGCGCCCATCTTCTTGAAGGTTTTGGAGGTCACAAATACGCAGCAGGTTTGACTATTGATGAAAAGAATATCCCCGCATTTCAAAACATATTCGAAGAGATCGTGAAGAATGAGCTATCGGAGGAGGATCTCATACCGAAGATACACATAGATAGATCAATAACCCTTGGAGATTTGACATGGGAGTTCTTAAATGAGTTAAAGGCACTATCTCCCTTTGGTGCTTCCAACCCGGAACCGACTTTTTGCTCATCTATGCTCTCTGTTTTGGGTTCTCGCGTGGTTGGGAATGACCATTTGAAATTAAAGGTGAAGGAGGACGATATTCTATGCGATGCCATCGGATTCAATATGGGCAAGAACCCTCCCTCTCCCGGCAGACAGATAAAGGCAGCCTTTGTCCCCCAAATTAACGACTGGCGAGGAACAAGGACTATTCAATTGAGGTTGAAGGATATAGAGGTTGTGGGTTAGGGACGGGGCCGAAATAACTTCCTCAAGTTTGCGCTCAGATTTAGGTTAGATTTGTTCGATCTGAAAACGCAAAACCGCAGGAATAGTCGAACTATTTTGAGGATTTTGTATTTGAAGATCGGGCAAAGATGGCTTGAAGATGAGATGCACAAATGGGGAAGTTATTTCGTCCCCGTCCCTTAGTGAAAGAAGTAGTAAGGGTCAGGCTTACAATGGTTTCCACATGAAAGGTTTGTGGGATGGGTCGTCTGTATTTAAGCTAGAAATCTCAGCATCTCCCCCCTTTCGTAAAGAATTTCACGAGTTACGCCACAGAAACTGTATATCTAAACCAAAAACACTATAGATTTGGGCTAGCAATCCCCATGCCAAGAAAAACCTAAGTTGGAGTATTATGTCATCTTTTTTCTCTCAACATATTGACATAAGCCTTGTGATGATTATATTAAAAACAAACAGAGAAAAAGAAACAGTAAATGAAAACAGGAGGTGTTTATTATGGAAATCACAAGGTATAGACCATTAAAAGCAATGAGGCCGTCAAGACATTTCTTGTCACACTTCTTCGGTAACAGGCCCTGGGATTTTTTCAATGAAGAAAATTTATATGCCACCCCGCGGTTCTATCCGTCAATCGATGTGGCGGAGACAGACAAAGATTTCAAACTGAAAGCCGAACTCCCTGGCATGGATATAGGCGATATCAAAGTCGAAGTTACAGATGGGTTGCTGACCCTCAAAGGAGAGAGAAAGAGAGAAGAGAAAGTCGAGAAGGAAGGGTATTATCGCGAGGAAAGGCATTACGGATCATTTGAGAGGTCATTCAGACTACCGGAGCATGCTGAGGCTGAAAAGATTACGGCCGAGCTTAAGAAGGGGGTACTCGATATAACGATCCCCAAAACCGAGGAAGCAGAGCCAAAGAAGATTGAAATACACACAGAGTAAGTAACATGCTTCCGGGTAACAACTATTTTGCTCGGACCTTATGGTCCGGGCAAAATTTTTGGATCTGTGCAGTTACACAAGCCTAGTGTCTTGAAGTTTTCCACCCGTATCAGTTCCGGGTGACAGTGGCCCATTCTCTGCCTCTTTGACGGTGTTTTCCAACGACGGGGTCCTTGCCGTTAGGGTCTATCTTCTAAGCTTCCCCTCCATTTCCTCATGTAGAGACTTTATCGGCTCGTCATCTTTAAATTTCGTTAACATCCCCACGGCTTCAGAATAGTCACCTAGAGTATCAAAGGACTTGCCCATACATGAGGCCATGTCGTCACTCAACTTACCCATATACTTAAGTCGTTCGAACAATAAGTCGATTGCTTTTTGCGGACAGCCTGTCTCATAATATAGTTCCGCCAGTATCTCAGTGCCTCTTGCCAGTTCTCCCCTAGATTCCTCCAGCGTCTTAATACTCTCTGACACCTTCCCTATCTCCCTATAGCCCGTTGCCAAAGTCACCGCCATTTTGGCCTGTTGATCTTTGGGAAGGGAATGAAGCTTTACCCTCCCAAGGAACTGTTCAATCGCGTCTACCACCTCTTGCGGTTGGCGGAGCGAACTGCATAGCTCAAGCAAAAAGTAGCAGTCTTCAGGGTTTTGTTCGTATGCCAACTGAGCAAATTTTAACGCTAACTCCTCATATCCAACCGCTCTGGACATTGAAATGCCGTAGGTAACATGCAGGTGCCGGGCAGGATCGTCCAAGTATTTTAACCCTTTAATTATTTGGGCCTTGAGTTTTTCATCCTCAACCTGGTCCAGCATCCTCTCGATCTCCGCTTTCCGGGAGTCCTGATTCATGACCGCCCTCCTTTCAAAATTATGAACTCGTTTAACATCGCCCCAGATAAACCCCTCATTGTGTTCCTCAAACATATATCAGGCCTCGGCCTCTGTTATTTCCCTAAATCATCACTCTAGGATTTAGGGTTCCAACAAACAAGACCCCACAAGCTGCTTCTTTTTCATAAATACGACATATGACCTCTATAGGTTTTCAGATATTAAATTTCACTGCGTTATCGGTCGGAAGCCTCGACGACGTATTAAAATGTACGACTTACCCGGATTCCTCCCTCTGGCCTTGTGAAATTTAATATCTGAAAACCTATACCTACACCACATCTTCAGACACGGTGGGGCAAGTCCGTCCTTTTTTCCTCAGGGTATTTCTAAATGTATCAGTGACCGATGATGTAGATCCGGGGACTTTGAATATAGCCAGGAAGGGTTTGAAAGAGGTCATGGTACTGTCCCAAATATCAGCCATGTTCGACTTGCATTGGACCGGACCTAGCCGGAGCTATGAAGCTAGTGAAACGAAGCCGCCTTCGCATGAAAACATTATCAGTATAGGGGTCACGAGGTTGTGTGTCAAGGGAAAAGAGCTGACAAAAGGTCTTTACGCAAATTGTCCCTCACATGGCTTTTCGGTGTCAGGTGTCAGGAGAGAGAAACACAAAATCCAAAATCTGAACACTGAACACTGAACACTGAAACCTGACACCTAGAGTGACAAAAATAAAGTGTAAACTACTTTTTTGTATATATGGAAGGATGCCCATTCACTTTACAAAGAAAGAGGTTTGTGATAAGAAACGCTTATACTGAGTCAAGCTCTCACTATACGGATCTCTACCTTAGTCTTCTGCTTCCCGGAGGCCCTTCTGCGAGTTAGAACCAACCATTGACGCATTCATGAGGAGTTGCCGTGCCGATCTACGAATTTTACTGCCAAAGATGCAATACAGTATTTAATTTTTTTTCCAAATCCGTAAATACGGAGACTGTCCCGAACTGTCCAACATGCAGGGAGGTCAAACTGAAACGTGAGATGTCCCTCTTTGCCAATATATCGAAGAGGAAAGACGAGGAAGTTGACGGGGATATGCCTCCCATCGACGAGGCAAAAATGGAAAAAGCAATGGCAATGCTGGCCAGTGAGGCGGAGAATATCAATGAAGACGACCCACGCCAAGCGGCCATGCTGATGAGGAAGCTCTCTGATGCGGCAGGTCTGAATATGGGGCCTGGGATGGAAGAGGCCTTGAGCCGCATGGAACGGGGAGAGAATCCCGATAAGATAGAAGCGGAAATGGGGGATTTATTGGAAGGGGAAGATCCCTTTATCCTGGAGGCCAAAACAAAGGCAGGAAAAAGGAAGCCAAAACCGAAGGTCAATGACACCCTATACGATCTGTAAGGGCCATAAAACATGCCAAGGTTATACCCCTAAAATTATGGTTGTCAGAGGTAAGAGGTGGTTCAAAATCAAAAAAGCTATGGGCCTCCGCGCGAAAGCTGGGGTTCAAGGATTGGCGTAATATTGGCCGTGGCCGGAAGTGCGGTAGGGTTGGGAAATTTCTTGCGTTTCCCCGGGGTTGCGGTTCAAAACGGCGGCGGCGCTTTCTTGATTCCCTATTTCATCTCCTTTCTTCTGCTGGGGATCCCGATCTGCTGGGTTGAATGGACAATCGGCCGCCGGGCAGGAAGACTTGGAGGTCTTTCCTCTTCACCGGGTATCTTCGGGATGCTGGGCGGCGGTGGTCCGGTGAAATATGTGGGGGCTTTGGGACTTTTTATCCCTATCGTAATTTACATGTATTACGTCTATATTGAATCATGGTGTCTTGCCTATGCCTGGTTCAGCCTTAAGGGTGACCTTATCCTCGGAGAGGGAGGAAAACATGCCGCCTTCTTCTCCCAATTCACCTCAGGTGATCAGTATTTCGATGCCCTGCCTGAGACCCTGACGACATTGCTCCCGCAAAATTTCTTCTTTTTTATCCTGACTTTTTTTATAAATTTCTTTCTCATTTTCCGGGGACTTTCCCGAGGGATTGAGCGGTTCTGCAAGTGGGCAATGCCCTTGTTAATATTCTCCGCGATCTTTATTGTTATCAGGGTCCTGTTACTAGGCACCCCCGATCCTGCCCATCCGGACCAGAATGTAGTGAACGGTCTGGGTTATATGTGGAACCCCAACTGGTCCGAATTAGCGAACCCTAACGTGTGGCTGGCAGCCTGCGGGCAGATCTTCTTCAGCCTTTCCGTCGGGTTTGGGATTATTCTCACATATTCCAGCTATCTCACCAAGAAAGATGATGTGGTTTTATCGGGTCTGACCGCAAGCTCCATGAATGAATTCTGTGAGGTTTGCCTCGGTGGGATGATCATAATCCCCGCTGCCTTCATCTTTCTAGGGGTCAGCCAGATGGAAGGGATAGCAAAGGCAGGCACATTCTCCATCGGGTTCGTGGTCCTTCCCCAGATTTTTGAATTGATGCCCCTGGGGCAGGGGTGTGGCACACTTTTCTATTTTTTGTTATTCCTGGCCGGTATTACTTCTTCAATATCCATGCTGCAGCCGGCTATCGCCTTTATTGAGGAAGGGTTTCATGTGAGAAGGAGCACCTCGATGGCCATTTTGGGGTTAATCACTCTAATGGGAACGACTGTTGTTATCCTTTCTCCCGGTTTTACGGTTCTGGGGACACTCGATGAGTACGCTTCCAATCTGGGGATTCCACTACTGGCACTGTTTGAGGTCATTGTCTTCATATTTGTCATCAAGGTAAAGGATGGGGTGGAAGAAGCGCATGTGGGGGCGGACATGAGATTACCCCGCTGGTTTCCTTTTGTCATCACTTACATCACCCCTGTCTTTCTCCTGGTTATCCTGGGCTCATGGCTCTGGTCAAAGATCCACCCCTTTTTCTCCGGAGGGGTGACTGTATTTGCAGACCCGATTCAGTCCGGCACTATTCTGGCAATGGTGGGCTTTTTTGTCATTCTGGTCTTTCTTGTAAAAGCGGCCTGGCCCAGGATGGCTAAGGGGATGCAACAAAAACAATGACACCACTCGGCTGGATAATCTTTATCGTCTCCAATGCTATTGTGATCGGTCTATGCATATCCTGCATAATCCGGATATTTTTAATCCCCCGTGAACATATGCAGGCCTTCCTCGAGATAGATACCCACGATCTGGATGACAACGAAGACCCCAAGGGTTAGGGACTGCCGTGGCAGACCCTTAGAAACGAGGTCACAAGACAGTCGACTCTCTGTTATCGATGATATCGAGGACCCTTGCGTATACGTCATCAAACTTTTCACGTGTATTTCGGAAATAGTGGACACTGCCATCTATCTTTGATCTATAAAGTCCTTCGGCCATCACCAGAAGCTCCATATGGATAAAGGCCTCATTACCTGCCATGGGGTTAAATTTTTTAGGGTCCACAAAGACATCGAAGTATCGAGGCATGGATGCGATCTCCCAAGGGCTTTTGGGTTCGCGGCATGCCCTGTAAGTAAACTCGAGTCTGGAGTGATGGTGTCTCTTTAGAAACCGAATCCTCCCATGAAGATCTCTGATATTCTTCCCATGTGCGGGAAGAGAGATGGCAACCCCCTCGAGTTGTTCCATGTCATCCAGCGTACGAAGGTAGGCAACGAGATCGTCCGGATGGGGGGTTATGGGGTATAATAGTGTATCTCCACAGATCAGCACCTTATCCTCTCCCGAACCGATGATCAGAGAGATCGATCCCGGTGAATGGCCTGGAAAGTGTCTAACGATAATATCATCGCTCTCAACCCCACCCAGGGACAGAGGCCCGTCCACTGAAATGGGGTAGTCCACCCTTAGCGCCAGGCGGTCGGACTCCATATCAATCCTTCCGTGGAACTCTTGGGCTGAATATGTCGGAATCGGCATACCCATAGCCGCGTACCTCGGACGTCCCAGGAGCACATTCTTTGAAAGCGCCCACGGGTTACATATTCGCTCAGTGTCGAGAACATGGGCCGAGACCTTAACCTGGTTTTTTTCCACAATAGTGGTTCCCACAAGGTAATGGTCTACGTGGCCATGGGTTATGATGAGCACTTCGATATCATCCAGTGAATACCCCGCTGCTTCGAGCCCGCTTACGAGTTCCATCTCGCTATAATCATCAGGCAGCGCCTTCACTTCCGGCGGCATATACTGTCTTCTCCAGTAATAGAAGATCTTTTTTGCCAGATGTGTCGGGATGCCAGTGTCCACCAAAATCAATCTCTTATCTTCAATAACATAAAGATTCGTAGGCCCGGGGCCGATGATGTCGGGACAAAACGTCGTGATCTGTGTAATCTTCTTTCCCCCGGGAAGCAGGTACTGCTTGACCCTTCCGCTCCCTACGTCTGAATTACGTCTGATAACTTTTTCCTTTATATTCATCTTTCCTCTCCAGTCTTGCGGCAAGATCCGCACTGCTCCCAACCCTATCATCTTTGAAGACCTTCTTCCACACGTGACGGCTCTCCATGCAGAGGTAGACACGAAGTCCGGGATCATAACCCCTCATCCACTCTAACATCCTGGAATACATCTCTATGCGAATAGGCTGGAAGTATCTCTGTTTCCCGTCCAGACCCGGGACAAATTCCTCATAAAGTATCCTGTTTTTTGGGAATCTCTTTTCTATGACCGGCTTTAACTCAGGTGGAAACCTCAAACATCCCATACTTATCCACGAGATGTTGCTAGGGTCTATCCGTGAAAAGAGTTTATTAAGGGTCCTTCGGTAGCCTTCCTCCCATCCGGCGTAGTATATCAACGGGTCAAAGTGAAAAGCGAGACTGTAACCCATCTCCTGGCATTTAAAGGCTGCGGCTATCCTCTCGTCTATGGACGGCGCCAACAGCTCCTCCCTCCCGGCTATCTCTTCTGCATTGAGAGACCAGGCTACCACAGTATTTCCGTTATGTTCCAGGTTGAAAAGGTTCGAGATGTTATCTGTCTTAGTCTTAAGCTCGAGTATGGCATTCTTTTTCTTTGCAAAATACGGCACGACTAAATCCGTGAAACCGAGGAGATGATCGAGTGTCAGGCTGTCGGTGAACTCCCCGGTTCCGATACGCCACACAGAACCGCGATCCTTGCTTAACCTATCCTCCAGTTCCGAGAACATATCTTCTATATTGGCATATACGACCATTACCGGATTATTGAGGTATGTCTGGAGGATGCAATATGAACATTCCATGTTGCAGTTGGTGGCAAAGTTCAGTATTTGATACCCACAGCATATGTACTCTTTAGTGCCAGGACAAGGCTTCAGAAACCTTCCCCTGTTTTCTGTAAGCAAGAGAACCCGTTTACCCACACGCAAGGGGTCTCGTGTCCATTTTATCGGATCAATGGCAATCTCCGGGTCATCCGTGTATTCTACTGGTATGCCCGAAAGGTTGTTGAGAACATTATGGGTAAGGGGCGATCCCTTAACTGTGTTATGGATGATGAGTCTATCTGGTACATACTGATCCATCTTTTCTACCCTTCGACCGCTTTCCTCAACCCTTTGTTATCTTTAATGGAGTCGATCTGTTTTAGCTTTCTTTCCAGCTCATCAATGGTCACAAACTGAAAATAGATGCTATATCTATCCCCCTCAAAAGACGGGGGAGGGGCCAGCCTTATCCCATCTCCCAAGTTCAAGGTCCGTGTCATCTCCAGAAAACCCTCTTCCGCCCTGACGATCGCCGGGTATCTCAACTTCCTGATAAAACGGCGTACCCTGCGGGCCTTTTGGGGGATGTTGAGGTCTTTGTCCTTCAAGATACGCTTCATGCCCGTGGAGTCGAGGATGCCGGACACGGAACAGTCATCTCTCCTTGTAATATCTCTGAGACTATCGATAACTTCAATCTGTTTGTTCTTACTGAGCCTCAGGTCATATACAAGCCTGAAGACCAACTGCCTGTCTCTCTCCGATAAATTAAGGAGTCTCAAGGCTGCCCCTTCGTCTAACCTCCCTTCCACAATGGCATCCTTCATCTCTCCATAGAGGTGAGAGAGGGGCAGCACCCTCTGTAAGACAGACAGGTGGGGGTTCAATCCCAGAAGGGAGAGGAAGTCTTCGACTATGACCCTGTCCGGATAGTAGTCTTGGAGTTTGCTCGCAGCGATAGATCTCTCAATAGGGTTCAGATTCCTGTGAGAGAGGTTATCATAGAGGCCTATTAGAAAGGCCTCTCTCTCGTCCGTATTGTAGTCCAAAAGAGCGCAAGTCAACTCTTCTGTGCCCATCTCCCGGCAGACCATTAACCTCTTGTAACCACAGACCACACGATACCGTCCGTGTATGGACCTCTTCACCAGCGGAGGGTTAAGCACTCCCACCCTCTCTATGGATTCCCTTAGTATGGATAAGGAAAAGCCATAGCTGATCACAAAAGTGGTGTCGGTCAGGTCTATTGACCTTAGATCTACGCGCTTATATTCTACGTTCATGTTCCTCAACCAACTTCAAGTACTTCTCCCCCTCTTCTATCCTTCCCCGCTTCATACACCCATTGCCGAATATCTGGCATTTTCGCCTGAGCTCCCTCAGGGACGCATCATACTGCCGCGGAGAGAGGGTACCGCTCTCCAGTATCTTTACCAGGGCCTTTATCCTGAACCTGTCGAGACCTGCGAACTTCCGCGAGAGTTGATCTGTATGTCCCCCTCTCTTAATTATCAGGGGAGTTTCCAGGAGGTAGATGGGGAACCTGGCGGCTATCCTCAGCCATAGATCGTAGTCCTCGCAGGCAGGCAGACTCTCGTCAAAGAGACCGATCGTATGGAAAAACAGATCCCTTCTTATCATGACCGAAGAAGGGCTGACAATGCAAAGGGGTAATACCCTCTCGAATATCATGCCACTGTATTTCTTGTGCTTCTTCATGGGGTTTACCCTCACGCCGTTTCTAACCCATATCTCCTCAGTATGACAGATCAATGCATCGGGGTTGCGCGTGAAAAAATCCATCTGAGAAGAGAGCTTATACTGTAGCCACATATCGTCGGAGTCAAGAAAAGCGATATGCTCTCCTGTGGAGTTATCTATGCCCCTGTTTCGCGCACAACTTACACCCCTGTTATCCTGTCGGATGAAGGTCATCCTCCCGGCAAACCTCCCTACCATGTCTTCTGTTCCATCTGTAGAACCGTCATCTACAACAATGAGCTCATAGTCCTCATAGTCCTGAGAGAGAACCGACCCAATCGCCTCCTCAAGGAATGCCAATCTGTTGTATGTAGGGATTATGACACTGACCTTAGGCATAGATACTCTATATAACGGTTGTTAAGGGACGGGGCCGGAATAACTTCCCCATTTTTTCATCTCCTCTTCAGGCCCTCTTTGCCCCATCTTCCAACACAAAATCCTCAAAATAATTCGACTATTTCTGCGGTTTTGTTTTTTCAGATCGAACAAATCTAACCTAAATCTTAGCGCCCACTTGAGGAAGTTACTTCCTCCCTGTCCCTAATCTTTGAAGCACTATTATTGAAAACAATCCCGCTTCCAGCATCTGTCCT
>DAOWME010000089.1 GCA_030643245.1 Deltaproteobacteria bacterium | reverse complement strand
GAGGAGAACGCAGCTCAGGGGAAAAAGGGCCATTTCTGGATGGAAACTAGTTACTGACTATGTGTGCTAAGGGACGAGGCTGAAATAACTTCCCCATTTGTGCATCTCATCTTCAGGCCATCCCCCGATCGGGGTCGAGGACAGGCTTTGACCGATCTTCAAGCACAAAATCCGCTCGCCAGAAGGGTGCTAAATTGTTATGTTTCGCGGTCGATACGAGCATACAATAGATTCGAAGGGCCGGGTGAGTCTTCCGGCGAAATTTCGAGAGGTATTGAATAACTCCGGTGACAATGTATTGGTGATTACCAACTATGATGGTTGTCTTGTTGCTTATCCGCTTAATGAATGGGGAACCATAGAGGAAAAGGTGAGTTCTCTGCCAATGATGAGCAAGGAAGTCAAATCGTTTCAACGTTTCTTCATATCCGGGGCATCGGATTGCCCCATAGATAAACAGGGAAGGATACCGATCCCCTCTTCCCTGAGGAAATATGCCAATTTGGAGAAGGATGTTGTCTTTCTCGGACTGACAAAGAAGATCGAAATCTGGAACAAGAAGCAATGGGTAGAAGAGAGTGCAAGAGCTGAAGAAAATGTTCAGAACATGGGTAAAGAGTTAGCTAGTTTCGGCATATAGGGTCGTTGGGTATAGGGTGCGTATGACAAGGAATAGAGGTGGAAGGCGCAAAGGCTTGTGAATGACTGCTTCTATGGGAGAAGAGCGTAAAGCACCTTAATGATATCGGGGGTGGCTGGCAATGGTCATCAATTCAGAAGGTATGATTCCGTGGATAATGCGGTAAAGCGTTTTGAGGAATAGGGGTAAGATTGAGCATTTCCCGGTAATGGTAAAAGAGGTTATAGAATACCTAAACTGCCAACCTGATGGGGTTTACGTAGACGCGACTTTGGGCAGTGGGGGTCATTCATTGGAGATATTGAAATTCATCGCACCAAATGGAAGACTAATTGGAATAGATTGTGACCTGGATGCGATTGAGACTGCTACCTGTAGGTTAAAGGACTTTCGGGATAGGGTAAAGATTATCCATGATAATTTCAAAGCCATTAGGAACATCTTAACAAATCTGGATATATACGAGGTTGACGGGATACTGCTCGATCTGGGAGTATCTTCAATTCAATTGGGGGACAAGGAAAGGGGCTTTAGCTTTAGGCTTGAAGGGCCGATCGATATGCGCATGGACAGGCGTTCCGTGCTCAAGGCATTTGATCTGATTAATGGTCTGCCTATATCTGAACTTGAGAGCACATTGTGGAAATACGGTGAAGAACGATTTGCAAAGAGGATCGCAAGGGCTATTGCAACTCAAAGGAAGTCTAGCCCAATAACTACGACCATACAACTAGCGGATATTACTAAGACTGCCATTCCATCCAGGTTTCATCCCAAAAGAATCCACCCTGCAACCAAGACTTTCCAGGCAATCAGGATTGCTGTCAATGATGAATTGACGAACCTCGATATCGCTATTGAGAATGGTGTTGACCTCCTTAAGGAAGGGGGAAGGTTATGTATCATCGCGTTTCATTCTCTCGAGGACAGGATCGTTAAGCAATTCTTTAGATCACTAGAGAGAGTGTGTATATGCCCCCCTGACATGCCGGCATGTATATGCCGGCATGAACCTAAGGTAAAGGTGTTGACTAAAAAACCGGTTCGCCCTTCTGTGGAAGAGATAAACAAGAACCCAAGATCGAGAACAGCCAAGCTGAGAGTTGTTGAACGGATATGAATGTCGGATCAACCGACTCTGATGCGAAACTGAGGACCAAGGAGGTTTCATGGAAAGAATTATTGCTGGGAGGCCTTCGCGTTATAAAAATTGGCTAACAGGAAAATCCAGGCTAACGTTAACCTATGTCATAAGTGCGATTGTCGTGATGTCCTCTTTTTTGTTTTACGTATGGTGCCACAATCAGGTTGTTAATGCGGGCTATGAGATTGGCCAAGAAAACAAGGTGAACACAGAACTTTTCCAGTTGAACAAGAAACTGAAATTGGAGGTCGCCACCCTTAAATCTCCACAATATATCGAGGGCATAGCGAGAAGAGACCTAGGACTGACGTCACCGGAACCAAACCAAATCATCATAATAAAATGAACGACAAATCAAAAAAATGGCTGAAGCTTAGAATACTTCTTGTCTTGATGGGTTTTGTCCTAGTGACGATCACTATTTCAGCCAAGGCTTATCAACTTCATGTACTTAGAAATGAAGAGCTAAGTGAACTTGCCAAGAGACAACGGGAAAGAGGCATACCTGTGGTGCCCAACAGGGGGGGCATATATGATCGTAACAGGGAAGATCTGGCAGTGAGCATAGATGTAGATTCATTATACGCTGAACCACGGAAGATAACGAATGCATTTGAATACGCCAGAAAACTCTCGCCAATTCTGGGGATGAGTGAAAAGGAGCTCAAAAGGAAATTTGCCCTCAATAGACACTTCACCTGGATTAAGAGAAGGATAACTCCGGATCAATCCATGATGGTACAGGACCTGAAACTGGCTAGTGTAAGTTTTGTTAAAGAGGCCAAGAGGTTTCATCCGAACCGTGAAACCGCCGGGAGTATTGTCGGATTTGTAGGGTTGGACCCTAAAGGGTTGGAAGGCCTGGAACTCCAGTACGACGATTATCTCAAAGGAGAGGCTGCGTTTTCGGTGGTTGAAAGGGATGCCTTGGGAAGGATCATCTGCAGCAATGGATTAGGCCGGAGGGATGGCTTGACGGGTAATGATTTGATACTCACCATAGATAAGACGATCCAATATTTAGCGGAAAAAGAATTGAAGAAAGGGATGATCAGGGCCAAGGCAAAACGCGGGATTGTTATCGTAATGGATCCTCGAAATGGCCAATTGTTGGCTATTGCCATTTATCCGCAGTTTAACCCCAACTGTTTCTGGGAGTATCCCGCCTCTGCGTGGAGGAACAGGGCAATTACGGACAGTTTTGAGCCGGGTTCAACTTTTAAGGTCTTTTTGTTGGCAGCGTCATTGGAAGAAGGCATCGTATCCAGGAACAACATCTTTTTTTGTGAAAACGGACGCTACCGTGTCGGCAGAGAAACTGTCCACGATATTCATCCCCATGCCTGGCTCAGCGTGAAAAACATTGTAAAAGTTTCTAGTAACATAGGCGCCAGTAAGATGGGAGAGGAACTGGGAAAGAAAAAGCTTTACCTATACATACGGAAGTTCGGTTTCGGAAAAAAGACGGGCATTGACATGCCCGGGGAAACCCAGGGTCTGGTTCGGCCCTGTGATAAATGGTCCAGAATTGCTGTCGATACAATCTCTTTTGGTCAGGGAATATCTGTTTCAGCTATCCAGTTGATCACAGGGTTGTCTGTTATTGCAAACAAGGGCCGTTTAATGAAACCATACGTTGTGAAACGGATTGTTAATCCCGGAGGAACGGTAATTAAGGAGTTTAAGCCTCAGGTAGTTCGGAGAGTCATATCCGAGGAGACAGCCAAAGAGGTTACGTACATATTGAAAAGCACAGTCCTGAAGGGAGGGACAGGTACGATGGCTTCCCTGAATGGCTATGAAGTGGCCGGCAAGACCGGAACAGCTCAAAAGGCCGACCTATCGTCGGGTGGCTATTTGAAGAACAAGTATGTCGCATCGTTTATGGGATTTGTCCCCGCTGATGATCCTGTTGTGGCAATACTGGTTGTAATCGATGAACCCAGTGGCAATTACTATGGAGGACAGACGGCTGCACCGGTATTCAAGACAATTGCAGAGAAAACGCTGCTTTATCTGGATGTTTTACCCACCAAAGCAGTTGCACGACGGAGTGCCACCCCTCCAAAGAAAGGGTATGGCAGTCGGAAGTCACAGAATCTGAAGGTCAAAGTAAGTTCCGGGACCACTCGATCAAAGCGGTTTGTCATGCCTGATTTTTCCGGGATGAGCATCAGACAGGTACTTCGATTGATGCATGACTCTAAAATAGATATAAGAATCATCGGAAGCGGTAAGGCGATGGAACAGAGCCTTAGACCGGGAAGTCCGGTGAAGGCCGGGGCAAAGTGCTGGATCAAGTTTCAGCAGCCCTCGTAGCTTGTGCCCATCCATAAATGGACTTCATGAGAGAATGGGCACGAGTTGGTTTCCAATTCAGAAATGAGCAATATCTTCTCTGAGCAAGGCCGCACGACGGTTTGCGCCGAGGCGTACATGATCGTACGCCGCAGGCGGAAACCGGAGGATAACGCAGCTCAGGGGGGAAAGGGCCATTTCTGGGTGGAAACTAGCTCATCCTTTATGATGAAGACGTGTGTTCAATGAAGCTCGATGATTTGATCGAAACAATAGAGAAAAAAGAGGTAATAGGAGAGAGATCATTAGATGTGGCCGGTATCTCGTATAATTCAAAAGAGATAGATCGAGGTTTTCTATTTGTTGCCATAGCGGGAAGCAGGTTTGACGGCCATGGTTTTATCGACGAGGCCGTTGCTAAAGGCGCTGCCGTTCTTGTTGTGGAGGATACGCCAAAGGAGAGGGAAGGCGTTACCGTGGTCTCTGTTCCGGATTCCAGGCTGGCGCTGGCTCAGATTTCTGCTCAGTTTTATGGACATCCGTCTTCTGAAGTTACATTGATAGGTATTACCGGCACGAACGGAAAAACCACCACAGCCTATCTTATTGAGTCTATCTTCAAAGCGGCAGGTTTGAAGACAGGGGTCATAGGTACGATAAACTATCGCTATGGGGACAGATTAATCCCGGCATCCGTAACCACACCGGAGTCCCTTGACTTCCAGAGGATATTGAGTGAGATGGTGGAAGATGGGGTCACGTCTGTTGTTGCGGAGGTTTCTTCTCATGCACTCGATTTGAAGCGGGTGGATTCCATCCAGTTTAATGCGGGCGTATTTACGAATTTCACCCAAGACCATCTGGACTATCACAAGACCATGGAGCATTACTTCAATTGCAAGTGCAGGCTTTTCAACGAGCTTCTGCCTGGAGGCAACAACGGAAGGGGCTCGCATGCCATAATAAACACGGATGATCCTTCGGGCAAGAGACTTGCAAAGGTCACGACCGCAAATATCGTCTATTACGGGGTTAGAAACAAGGCCCACATTTTTCCTGAAAATGCGCATCTCTCTTTAAATGGCATATCTGCTGAGATTAAGACTCCTGTGGGTAGTTACAAGGCAAGATCCCCTCTCATCGGAGAGTTTAATCTTTACAATATTCTGGCTGCTACCGGCGTGGGGGTGAGCCAGAACATATCATTAGAGCATATAAAGGCCGGGATAGAGAATCTGGACCGGGTTCCCGGTAGATTTGAAAGGATAGGGAACAGGGAGGGCATTAATGTGGTGGTTGACTATGCCCACACCAGTGATGCCTTGGAAAGAACCCTGACAACCTTGAAGCGCTTTTCAACAGGGAAGATATTTACGGTTTTTGGATGCGGTGGAGATCGGGACAGGCTCAAAAGGCCCATTATGGGGGCTGTATCCGGAAAATACAGCGACTTGACCATAGTAACATCGGATAACCCGCGAACAGAAGATCCCATGGTCATAATTCGGGAAATAGAAGAAGGGATTAAAAAGTTGGGGATAAGGGAACACTCTTCCACCGATTCAAACTTGAATTGTTATCAGAAAGGATACATAACCTTTGTCGACCGCCGTGAGGCAATAAGGTTTGCCATTAGTATGGCAGGGCCTCAGGACACTGTTCTGATCGCTGGAAAAGGCCATGAGGATTATCAGATTCTGGGGCATAGAAAGAGCCCCTTCGATGATAAAGAAGTGGGGAGAAACGCCATAGCAGAAAGAGGAAAGAGAGTACCCTTTCACAATGGATGAGTCCGATTACAAATTCTCAGCAGCTGAAATCGTGGAGATCACCGGAGGCAGGCTTCTTCAGGGATCATTTTCATCCACCTTCAAGGAAATCTCGACCGATTCTCGGACTATTGGGTCAGGGGAACTCTTCCTGGCCCTTAAGGGAGAGCGCTTCGACGGACACTGGTTTGTCTCCCAAGCATTTGAGAAGGGTGCCCATGGGGCAATAGTGAGGGGAGACTTTCCAATAGATCAAAGACGGGATGACAAAAGAACGGTCATAGCAGTTGAAGACCCGTTGAGGTCCCTGGGTGATCTTGCCCGTTCCTGGAGGATGAAACACCGTGTTAAGATTGTTGGTGTTACAGGTAGCAATGGAAAGACTACCACCAAAGAGATGATTGGAAGTATCCTGGGAATTCTGTTCAACACTTTGAAGACAGAAGGAAATTTCAATAACCTGGTGGGTCTTCCCCTGACCTTGTTAAGGCTCAGGGAGAGATATGATGTCGCTGTTCTGGAAATGGGTACAAACACCAGGTTTGAGATAAAGAGGCTGGCCGAGATTTCTGAACCGGATGTAGCTGTTATAACCAATGTAGGGGAGACACACCTTGAGGGTCTCAGGAGTGTGGAAGAGGTGGCGGAAGAAAAGGGGGATCTTTTCAAGGCTCTTAGGGGAGACGGCGTTGCCGTAATAAATGAAGACGATCCCAGGGTTCGTAGAGCCGCTGGTAAATGTAAATGCAAAAAGATCCATTTTGGTATGACCAGAGCGGCTGATCTCGTGGCAAGGGATGTCTCAATATCCGATGCAGGTACCGTAAAGTTTCGGCTTTCAAACAGGGGTGGAGATGTTGATGTCGATCTGCCTGTGTACGGGGGCTTCAATGTGTATAACGCTATGGCAGCTGCCGGGGTTGCCCAGGCCCTTGGCGTGGATCTGGAGGTCATTAAGGCAGGGTTGGAGGAGTTTGAACACCTGCCCGGACGTATGGAGGTAATGGATTCAGATGGATACATAATTGTAAACGATACCTATAACTCAAACCCAAATTCTGCGGAGGAAGCCCTGCGAACCTTGGTGGGGTTTGAAGGAGATGGGAGAACAATAGCAGTCCTAGGAGATATGTTGGAGTTAGGAACGTTTACCCGGCCCGCCCATATTCGCATCGGCGGACTGGTTTCCGGCCTGGGGGTGGACTATCTGTTCACATTGGGGGAGAACGCCGCAGACTTTGCCATGGGTGCTTCTCAAACGGGCATGAATGAAGAAAAGATATATATGGAAACCGATCATCAAACGGTGGTATCAAAGCTGAGAGGTATTATCCGTAAAGGGGACCGTATCTTGATCAAGGGTTCGAGGGCCATGAGAATGGAGCGAATCGTAGAGGAACTTTGAGTTAAGGGACGAGGCTGAAATAACTTCCCCATTTGTGCATCTCATCTTCAGGCCATCCCCCGATCGGGGTCGAGGACAGGCTTTGACCGATCTTCAAGCACAAAATCCTCGAAATAGGTCGGACTATTCCTGCGGTTTTGCGCTTTCAGATCGAACAAATCTAACCTAAATCTGAGCGCCGACTTGAGGAAGTTATTTCGGCCTCGTCCCTTAAGCGCCGGCTGGTTTTTTCGTTTGCTTGTTATACGTAAGGACCTGGCCAACATCCAAATATACATACGAGACTTGTCATCCCTTTACACATACAGCCTTATGCCAGATTGTAGTTCATAACAAGCAAATGAAATAAGTAGCTGGCAAGCGGTAAAACTGCCCAACTCCACAGGTCGTAATTTATGGTGTTTCCTCAGGTTACTCACATCATGTTTAAGATATGTCCCATTTTCTTCTTTTTTGTTTCCAAGTACCTGATATTATTCTCATTAGGCTTAATCTCAATGGATACCCTCTCTGTAACTACGAGTCCGTATCCTTCTATACCCTTGATCTTTTTAGGGTTGTTGGTCATCTGTTTCATTTTTCTTACCCCCAGATCCCGAAGGATCTGTGCCCCCACCCCATAATCTCTGAGATCGGCCTTAAAGCCAAGCTTCTCATTTGCCTCGACAGTATCTAAACCCTGATCCTGGAGTTCATATGCCTTAAGTTTGTTGAATAGGCCGATGCCCCTTCCTTCTTGATGCATGTAAACGATGATACCCTTGCCTTCCTCCTCAATCATCCTCATGGCGGCATGGAGTTGTTCGCCACAGTCACACCTCATGGAACCGAAGACATCACCCGTCAAGCACTCTGAGTGAACCCTGACCAAAACCTCATCTTCCGGATTGATATCCCCTTTCACAAGGGCAAGGTGTTGATGGTTATCCACATCATTCTCGTAAGCGATAGCCTTGAAGTCTCCCCCGTAGATAGTGGGTATAAGGGTTTCTGTTACCCTTCTAACGAGAGACTCAGTCTGCAATCGATATTCAATCAAGTCTGCAATCGTGACAATCCTCAGACCGTGTTTTTCCGCAAAGATCTCGAGGTCCGGCATCCTTGCCATGGTTCCGTCGTCTTTCATTATCTCGCATATTACACCAGCCTCTTTCAGACCAGACAGCCTGGCCAAATCTACCGAACCTTCTGTCTGGCCGGTCCGCACAAGCACGCCTCCCTTTCTGGCAATTATCGGAAAGATATGGCCGGGTCGGAGTAAGTCCCCCGGCACACTCTTTTCGTCAATAGCGGTCAAAATCGTCCTCGCCCTATCACCGGCAGATATGCCGGTAGTAGTCCCATACCTCGCGTCAACGGAAACCGTAAATGCCGTGTTAAAAGAAGCGGTATTATTACTCACCATAGGGAAAAGGTCTAATCCCTCTGCCCTTTCCTCAGTTAAGGTAAGGCAGACAAGTCCCCTTCCATATGTTGCCATGAAGTTAATGGCTTCAGGGGTTGTTTTATCCGCTGCTATCACCAAGTCTCCTTCATTTTCCCGGTCCTCATCATCAACAAGGATTATCATCCTGCCGTGCTTCATGTCTTCAATTGCGTCTTTGATAGCGCTCAATGCCATTTAGCCCACCACCCTTTTTTTTTCATAACGTACGCTTTATCTCAAATGAACCCGTGTTTGCTGAGGAATTCCATACTGATGTCACCATACCCTTCTTCCTTGACCGACCCCTTAATAAGGAACCTCTCCACATACTTTCCAATGATGTCATTTTCAATGTTTACACTATCCCCAACATTCTTTTCACACAAGGTTGTATGACTAGCAGTATGGGGTATGATCGTTATGCCGAATTCCTTCTTACTACACTCATTCACCGTTAAACTGATACCATCTATCGCTACAGAACCTTTCTTGATAACATATTTCATTATCTGTTCAGGGGCTGAAACGCTTATATTTATGGAATCTACATCCCTGGAGACTTCCTTTATTTTTCCGATACCGTCCGCATGACCCAGGACAATGTGACCTCCCAACCGGTCGGAAAGGCGCAAAGCCCTTTCCAGGTTTACCTTTCGCCCTTCCATCATCTCCCTGAGATTGGATCTGTGTAAAGTCTCAGGTGAAACCTCCACACTAAACCACTTGGCAGAAAACTCCACAACCGTTAAACAAACCCCATCGATAGCGATACTATCACCAATTCTCGTTCCAGTCAAATCCAAGTTACAACCTATAAGGAGACTCACAAAGTTGCCTTTCTTGTCAACCTTCTTTATGGTACCTACGTTTTCTATCAATCCGGTAAACATGTCACTCCATTATTTACACACATATCCTTCAACCAGGATGTCATCTCCGAATCTTCTGACCTTAATATCCTTAAGATTAACCGCATCACAAAGTCTCTCTATACCCTTGCCACCTACCAGGTTTACAGCACCTATCCCTCCGATGATCTTGGGAGCATAAAAGAACAGAACTTTGTCAACAATTCCGCAACTAAGTGAAGAGGCGTTTATTTCACCACCGCCCTCGACAAGAAGGCTCGTAATCTCCAGTTTACCAAGCGCATACATAAGCTCTTCCAAATCAACCTTGTCATCCTTTGATGGGAGAATGAGCACCTTCGCTCCCAATTTCTCCAATTCCTCTACCTTTCTCATGTCAGCAGCTTCGGTAGCGGCAATAATGGTCCCTGCCTTGGATTCATGCTTCAAGACCTTTGCTTTGAGCGGTACCCTCAATTTGCTGTCAACGACCACCCTTACGGGGTCTTTGCCCTTCCCCCCACTTAAACGGGTGGTAAGACTGGGATCATCTGCCTCAATCGTGCCGATCCCCACCAAGATACCGTCAACCTCGTTCCGCAACCTATGTGTAAAACCCCTGGACCTTTCATTAGTGATCCATTGAGTATCTCCAATCCTTGTGGCTATCTTCCCATCTAAACTCGCCGCTGATTTTAGGATTACAAACGGTCTCTTTTCAGTAATATATTTTACATATACCTCATTTAACCTCTGACACTCATCTCCAAGTATACCTGTCTTAACCTCTATTCCACTGTCCCTCAAAGATTGCAGCCCCTTGCCTGCCACCACTTCATTCGGATCAACCATCCCCAAAAGCACTCTTTTTATTCCGCTGTCAATAATCATCCGAGTACATGGAGGAGTCCTCCCATAATGGTTACATGGTTCCAGGTTAACGAACAGATCTGCCCCTCGGGCTTTTTCACTTGCATCATTGAGGGCATTAACCTCAGCATGAGGCTCCCCTGCCTTTTGATGGAACCCTCTCCCAACTATCTTGCCCTCTTTGACTACCACGGCCCCTACCAAAGGGTTTGGACTTGTC
>DAOWME010000294.1 GCA_030643245.1 Deltaproteobacteria bacterium | reverse complement strand
TTAAAATTTGACCACCGTTGAAGCAGCCATAATTTCAAAAGTGTAAACTGATGTATGAAGGATGCCAAATAAAAGACTATATACCGAAGTAACACCCCCACACATGTTCTAGATCCTCCGGACCGTATACCTTTTCTCTTATTTTAACAATTTCTCCTATGCTCAGATATGCCTTAACAGCTTCTATCATAGGTCTTATAATATTGACCTTCTCCCTGTATGCATCTTCCAGCAGCTTCTTCGCTCTATCTACTTTTACGGGGTCCCTTTCTTTTTTGACTTTATTGAGTCTCTCTATCTGTTTATCCCTCCATGTGAGATCATATTCCAGGATCTCTACATTCCCCGGATCTATTTTCGCGTTACCTTCCTCCGAACTAAATCTATTTACGCCGACCAGTGGCCTTTCATCGTCGTCTATTGATTTTTGCCTGAGATAGCCGGACTCTCGGCCCTGATCGATGATATGCCGGAAGACCTTCTTCGGTGACATGGCCGCCAATTCCTCCAGTATCTCTATTGCCTTCTCTTCAAGTTGATTGGTAATCGCCTCTATACAATAAGACCCTCCCAAAGGATCAAGAACCTTTGCCACACCGCTCTCACAGGCAATGATTTGCTGGGTACGCAGCGACAATGTGGCCGAGGCCTTCGTTGGTATGGCCAAAGCCTCGTCAAAAGAATTTACGGACATTGATTGAGCACCGCCCAGTACAGCGGCAAGGGCATGGATGGTGGAACGTATTATGTTATTGAGAGGCTGCTGAGCTGTTAAGTTAAGTGCCGTTGTCTGGACGTGAAATCGCATGAGCCATGACCTGGGGTCTTTGGCTTTGAATTCATCTTTGACCGTCTTTGCCCATAACCTGCGCATTGCCCGGAATTTAGCCACCTCTTCCAGAAACTCATTCTCAGAGCTGAGGAAAAAAGATATCCGCGGCGCAATGTCGTCTACGTCGATACCCCTTGCCATTGCAGATTGCAGCGTGAACGTCCCGAGGTAAACCCCGAATGCAATTTCCTGAGGAGCAGAGATGCCCTCATCTCGATTATTCCTGACAGAGATACTGGTGTGGTTCCACCTGGGAAGATTTCTTGTACAGTACTCAATAATATCTACACCCCCGTTCCCCCGTAATTCCCGGCCTTCACCAAAAGGGAAAACCCAGTTTTGAATCGTCCCGGAGAGCTTCCTCAGATCTACCCTCTGTCTCTCAGCTTCTGCCAGGATCATGGCAAAGACGGGTATGGAGAATCCGATCTGGTTTATACTGATCCTTGACATGTCTATCCCCTCGAACAAGGTTTCGATGTCCGCCAGTGTATCGATCCATACCCCACCCCTTCCCAGGATGCCGATACTTCTTTCGTCATTGGACTCATAAGGTTGGTAACCCATTCCACAAACGCTGACCCCGGTCTGACCTTGGTCAAACAGATATTTCAATCTCTCGTTGGTTTCCTCTGCAGTTCCCAAACCCATTACCTGCCTGAGGGTCCAGTCCTTGGTCCTATAGCCCGTGGGGGTGTTTCCCCTTGTGAACGGATAAGAACCTGGAAAAGAGATATCCTCAGCATAGTTGATCTCTTTGATATCGAGAGGGGTGTAGATTGTC
The DNA here is from genome assembly GCA_030643245.1 of Deltaproteobacteria bacterium. GTDB lineage: Bacteria > Desulfobacterota > UBA8473 > UBA8473 > UBA8473 > JAUXHQ01. Next base: position 179 of record DAOWME010000294.1, on the reverse strand, counting down.
TTTAAGGGAATTCCTGAGACGGTGGTCAGACTCTCCCCCTCCATCGAGAATTTCTTGAGCATCTTTTTAACATTAGCTTCATATTCAGTGTGCAATCTTTCAATCTCTTTGAGCGCCTCTTTTTCAAACACTGTCACCTCCAAAGCATGAGATTAACACAAGGCCAATGAAGCCACATA
>DAOWME010000126.1 GCA_030643245.1 Deltaproteobacteria bacterium | reverse complement strand
CGATTCGGTAAGGGGCGAGGCCGAAACAACTTCCTCAAGTTGGCGCTCAGATTTAGGTTATATTTGTTCGATCTGAAAATACAAAACCACAGGAATAGTCTTACCTATTTCGAGGATTTTGTGTTTGAAGATCGGTCAAAGATGGCCTGAAGATGAGATGTACAAATTGGGAAGTTATTTCAGCATCGCCCCTAAGCAAACATCGAATCGATTGTCGTCTCATATATAGGAAGTTCCACGAAAGAAGATCGTGAAGGTAGGAGGATTCTGATGAGCGAAAGGAAGTTTGATCGATTCATGGGCACTCAGAAGTATATCGTCTCGGAACCGTTGCAAAATGCCGTCAATGTTGCCATTGCCCTTCAAAGACCGTTGCTTGTTAAAGGAGAGCCTGGAACTGGCAAGACCTTACTGGCACATAATATTGCCTTGGGGCTGGACAAGGAATTGATCGTATGGAATATCAAGTCCACCTCCACGGCCCAGGATGGACTATATATTTACGATACTGTGCAGAGGTTAAACGACAGCCGCTTTGGTGATGGGGATGTGTCAGACATAAAACAGTATATCAAGCTTGGCAAACTCGGGATGGCCTTCACCCACTCTGAACGTGTCGTCCTTATCCTAGACGAAATAGACAAGGCGGATGTGGAATTCCCCAATGATCTCTTGAATGAGCTTGATGAGATGTCCTTCCATATTCATGAGACCAATGAGACAATAAATGCCAAACATAGACCCATCGTGGTGATAACAAGTAATTCAGAGAAAGAACTCCCGGATGCCTTCTTGCGTAGATGTATATTTCACTATATCGAATTCCCGGATGAGACGCTGATGGAAGAGATAGTGATGGTGCACTTCCCTGAGATAAAGACTAATTTATTGAGGGAGGTCCTCAAGAAATTTTACTTGCTGAGGGGTATCAATGAATTCAGGAAGAAACCCTCTACGAGTGAACTCCTGGACTGGATTCAGGCCTTGATTGCCGGCGGGATTTCTTACGAAGAGGTGTCGGATGAGATACCCTTCTTGGGGGTTCTTCTCAAGAAAGAGACGGACTATGAACACTTTATCAGCAAGGGGGCGGAGGCTTCACGTGCCTGAAACAGCCCTAATCCACACATAACATGTTCACGAATTTTTTTTACGCGCTCCGCAGGAAAAAGGTGCCGGTCTCAATTACGGAATGGATGGCGTTAATAGACGCCCTGTCGAGAGGCTTTGCATTCTCCAGTTTAGATACGTTCTACTATTTGGCCAGGTCGATCCTTGTAAAGAGTGAAGGTTACTTCGATCAGTATGACTCGGCATTCGAGGAGTATTTCGGAGGCATCGAAACCTCGGAAAGGTTTAGGGATGAAGTACTCGAGTGGCTGAAGTATCCAGTTAACAGGATTGAACTGACAGAAAACGAGGTGCCCCAGTTAGGGGGGGGCTTCGATTACCTCACTAAGACCCATCAACAGAAGATGATGGAAATGAGGGAGCGTCGTGACGGGGAAGCATCATCGTTTGATAGTTACGACGTGGACCCGGAACGTATAAGGTTTGGCGGGACATCCATATATAAATCTGCCCTGCAGGTCGCAAAGGAAAGAAAATTCCGTAATTACAGGAGTGACGTGGTCCTCGATGTCAGGTCCTTCCAGACAGCCTTGAAGAGGTTAAGGAGGTTGAGCAGGATCGGTCCGGAGGATGAACTGGACTTAGATGCCACCATAGACCACACCTGCAAAAACGCCGGAGACCTGGAATTCAAGTGGAGAAGGGCTAGAAAAAATGCCGTCAAGTTGCTCTTGTTTATGGATGTAGGCGGTTCCATGAGTCCCTATGCAAAACTCTGCGGCAGGCTCTTCAGCGCTGCTCATGCGGCTACGCACTTCAAAGACTTCAAGTATTACTACTTCCACAATTGCATATATGATAGCGTATTTGAAGATATCGAAAGAAATGAGTTTACAAACACAAGTCATCTGCTCAATACGCTTGATTCCGACTATAAGGTAATTTTCCTCGGAGACGCCTGCATGGGGGATGAGGAACTGACAATGAAATATGGGGCCATATACTACTACGAAAGGAATGAGGTGCCAGGGATCGTCTGGTTTCAGCGTATATCCGATCATTTCAAGCGTGTTGTCTGGTTAAATCCCGAAGACCTCTCGGAATGGAACCATCCGACCATCAAGATGATCCGCAGGATATTTCCCATGTTCGAACTTACCCTCGAAGGACTCGATGCTGCTATCAGCATGCTGATAGCCAGGTATTGACACCTTGAAGGGGAAGGATTGCCTTTCGGTCAAGTGGCGCCGGATGGGACCACGAGGATCGATGGTGAAGCATCACTAAAGAAGCACTTTGCAGAGGGTTTCGGTGCAATCGTGAATAATTGTAAATGATCGTCTATAGTGGAAGAGAGTAAACCCGTATGGATCAGGTACCTCCATTTCTTCGGGTGTCTTTCCGGGGGACGTGCTGTAACTCCCCAGAAGTCGCCCCTTATCTTCTGATTCCAGTTCCATCTCCACAATTTTTTCTCTGTGGAAAAGGTCCATGACAGCTACCATGTCTGCCGACCTGAGCATCTCCACGGAGAGAGGGCTTGAACTATGTCCGGAAACATCAACACCAAACTCGCGGGCAACTTTAACCGCGGCCTCAGGGGGATGGTGCCCTGGTATGACGAAGACGCCTGCTGAACGGACCTTGATCCCCTCCACCTTTCTCTTCATAAGAAGCATCTTCAACACTCACTCCTCCACATATCGATAGACTTCTATTGCATGGTGAGGACACATGAAACTGCATATCCCGCAGGCAGTGCAGTCTTCGGGACGGACAAAAGAAGAGAGTGGATATCCCTGCGGCGTAAACTTGTCTTCCTGTATAGCTACACAATCCTTGGGACAAAAATCCACACAGTACCCACATCCCCTACAATACATCTCATCTATGACTATCTCACCCTTTGCCATCATCGCCTCCTCTTCTTTTACACCGCTTTCTCATCCTTGGGTGTTACGCGGTATTCTTGAAAATACATGACATATCAGGGGCCAAGAGACACCTGAGAATATTTCAATCAAGAATTTCTGCCTTTGCGCAACACGCCTATGCCGCGAGCTTGTGCGCTTCCTCAAGTCCCTTTCTGAATGCGCTAAGATTCAATAAGCGTACCTTCTCTTTTTTGGCAAACCGACGATTCAGTTCCTCTTCCACAATTGGGACAGGAATGCTGTCTGCCACCCCTAGATAAACCCCGAGGAGGATCATGTTCGATGCCCGTCTGTCCCCCATCTCTATTGCCATATTAAGGGCCGGGACAGACAACATCTTAATATCTTTCCTTTCTATGGTTTCGTTCAACCCGGCACTCTCTACTATAAGATATCCTCCGGGACGAACTCTCTGCTCAAAGAGTTTGAGTTGAGGCGGATCAACCAGTATCACTGCGTATGCCTTCGATAAGATGGGAGAATCTATATCATCATCTGAAAAGATTACAGTACATTCACTGGGGCCACCTCTAACACGACTCGCATAGGAAGGAAGCCATAGAGAGCATCTGTACAGAGACATCGCCGCTGTTGCCAAGAGCTTTCCCCCCATTAAGATACCTTGTCCTCCAAGACCTGCAATTATTAAATCAGCCCGTTTATTTACGGATTTGTCCATAATAAGCTCCTCCAGAACATTCTCTCTCAAGTGACAAAACCAGCGCCCATTTTCCTGAAAAACCCGTTTGTGGATGGGCGCTAATCCAGTGTGTCAACATCCTTAAACTCACCCAGCGGCAGAGCCGGTATCATCTTTTCCTCGACCCACTTAATACTCTCCTGAGGGGTCATATGCCACCCGGTAGGACATGCCGACAGGAACTCAACAAAACTGAAACCAACATTATCGATTTGTTTCTGAAAGGCTTTTTTTACGTATTTCTTGGTTTTCAGAAAATTTGCAGGAGTGTTCGCTGCCCCGCGTGCAGAATAGGCAACCCCCTGGACCGTGGCAATCATCTCAGGCATGCGGGCAGGGTACCCCATATCCGGCCCGCGCCCTTCCGGGCTGGTGGTAGTAACCTGACCCATAAGGGTTGTAGGGGCCAGCTGCCCGCCGGTCATGGCAAAATGACCGTTGTTAACCATGATCAGCGTATACTTCTCAGCACGTTGGCCCGCATTGACAAATGCACCGGCTCCTATGGCTGCAACGTCCCCATCTCCACCAAAAGAGATAATAAAGCAGTCCGGAAGGAGACGTTTTACTCCTGTTGCAACGTCTATACCCTGCCCGTGATTGGGAAACATTGCATCCATGGACGTGGTTAAGACAATGCCATATCCGCAGGCAGAGCTGTTAATCAGTATGGTTTTCCCCTCGACCCCAAGTTCATCTATTACATCATAGACGATGCGCGTTATGACCGGGTATTGACATCCCGGACATTCCAACCTTTCCGCCGGATGATGTGCCCAGAGTTTAGGTAACCCTGAAACCAATTCTTTCTTCATCTCTAAGGCCTCCTCGAAAGTGAGCTATCAGTCGTGTTGTTTACTTCATCAGCCTGTATATCTCATTAAGAACGGAATCCGGAAGGATCATTCCCCCGTCCGAAGGGTCGTGGCGGGCCAACGCCCCCAATAGATGCATGTCTGTCTTTCCCTGAACCCCGATCCTGACATCCTCTATCAGTTGTCCGAGACTGTCCTCAACCACCAGAAATCGAGGCCCTTTGGAGGCCATCTCCGTTATTATTTCATAGGGGAAAGGCCAGACAGCCTGAAGTCGTATCATTCCAACCTTAAGTCCCTCCTTTCTGGCTGTCTTAATAGATTCCTTTGATACCCTTGCGGTATACCCATATGCTACGATAATCAGGTCTGCATCTTCGATCAAATATGTCTCATACCTGACTTCAGATTCCTTCATCGTTTCGTACTTCTCATTCAGGACTTTCAAAAGATCCAAAAAGCCGGTATACGGAGGGTGGGGCGGCGTCGGCATGAGACCCTGCATGGCCGTCACAACCCGGCGTACACCATCGGGATGATTTTCCCTTCCTCTGACTGCCCAGTCCTTTTCAGGGAGAGGATCGAAATCGAGGTTTCTCAACTCCAGGGGTTCCGCCATCTGTCCCAATAGACCATCAGTCATCACAATTACCGGGTTAAGGTATTTGTCCGCAAGGTAGAACGCAAGCTGGACAAAGTCGTGGGTTTCCTGAACGGACGCAGGGGTTAAGACGATGTTTTTATACCCTCCTTGACCTCCCCCTCTGGTTGCTGAAAGATAGTCCATTTGGCCATGCCTTGTTGTGCCTGCCCCGGGTCCTCCCCTTTGAACAAGGGATATGACACAGGGAAGTTCACCATTTGCGAGATGGGACATCCCTTCCTGCATTAGACCCCACCCTGGTCCCGAAGTGGAAGTCATTACCCGGTGGCCTGTAGACGCAGCGCCAAATACGATGTTTATGGACCCAACCTCAGACTGAGACTGAACAAAGACCTTGCCCCTCTTCGGGAACTCCTTTGCAAACCACTCCGTGGTCTCGTTCTGAGGGGTTATGGGATATCCCATGTACGCATCACATCCTGCATTAAGCGCTCCCCACCCGATTGCTTCATTTCCGATTACGAACAAACGCTCCCCCATCATTACCTCCCTTGTGGTATCCAGACCTCTTAACCTGTTAGTACCCAGCAAGCGGTAACCCTGCTCAACTGAACAGGTCGAAATATTGCCTGACGTAGAGCTAAGGGACGGGGACGAAATAACTTCCCCATTTGTGCATTTCATCTTCAGGCCATCTTTGCCCGATCTTCAAACACAAAATCCTCAAAATAGTTCGACTATTCCTGCGGTTTTGCGTTTTCAGATCGAACAAATCTAACCTAAATCTGAGCGCCAACTTGAGGAAGTTGTTTCGTCCCCGTCCCTTACCTGCTCGGCATTTACCTCGCCGGCCCCCTTGGCCGCTTTCAAAGCGCCAACAATCTCTTTTTTCATCTCTTTCAACATGATACACCTCCAAAGTGTGGTTCATAGATAGTTTAGATTATCAATGCTCCCCGTTTGGGGCAACCCCATGCCATGTTTTCCCAGTCACCTCTTTTCCATACCAATGGTACAACTCGGACCTTCGTCTCCTTCCGTCCTTCTGAAATGGCCTCTGGGAGAGGAGTGGTGAGTGAACGATTTCAAGCATTGGCCCCCTTGATGATCGCCTCTACCTCTTCTCCGGACAAGACCTCCTTCTCCTCCAATTCGGTCGCCAGGGAATCGAGGGCAGCTCTGTTCTCTTGTAAAAGCTTTCTTACCCGTTGGTAGCTCTCCTGAATAACTCTCGTGACCTCTTTATCTATTACACGAGCTGTCTCCTCACTGTAGTTTTTTTCTTCAGCGAAGTTCGTTCCCAAAAAAAGCGATTTGTCTTTTTTTCCAAATGTGATGGGCCCTAATTCTTCACTCATGCCATAGGCAGACACCATATCCCTGGCCAGTTCCGATGCCCGTTCCAAATCATTCTGTGCGCCGGTGGATATGTCCCCTAAGACAACTTCCTCTGAGACCCTGCCGCCCAAAAGAACCGCTACCTGATCCAAGAGTTCCTCCTTTGTGGCCAGGAACTTCTCTTTCTCCGGGACCTGGAGTGTATAACCGAGAGCGCCAATTCCCCTTGGGATAATGGAAACCTTGTGGACAGGTTCGCTGGAAGGCACGAGTTTGGCTGTCAGGGTGTGCCCTGATTCATGATAAGCCACCCTGTGCTTTTCCTCCGGACTTAGGGTGCTGCTCTTCTTTTCCGGCCCGGCGATCACCCTGTCAATAGCCGCCTCAAAATCTTCCGTGGTTATTGCCTCTCGGTTCATCCGTGCAGCCAGAATGGCAGCCTCATTGGCAACATTGGCCAGATCTGCCCCTGCAAAGCCGGGTGTCCTCCTTGCTATGATTCCAAGGTCAACGTCCGGGGCGAGTTTTAGCTCGGCAGTATGGATCTTTAAGATATCCATTCTCCCCTTGAGGTCCGGTTTGTCAACCATTATCTGGCGGTCAAACCGGCCGGGCCGCAATAGGGCCTTGTCCAATACCTCTGGTCGGTTTGTGGCTGATAAGACCACAACCCCCTTGCTTGTATCGAAACCATCCATTTCCACAAGGAGTTGATTTAAGGTCTGTTCCCTTTCATCATGGCCGCCCATGACTACGGGGCCACCTCTCTGCCGGCCGATAGCATCCAGTTCATCAATAAAAATGATACACGGCGCCTTTGTCCTGGCCTGTTCAAATAGATCACGCACACGGGCGGCACCCACCCCCACAAACATCTCCACAAAATCCGAACCGCTGATATTGAAAAAGGGTACCCCTGCCTCCCCGGACACGGCGCGGGCAAGCAAGGTTTTGCCGGTACCCGGGGGGCCCACCAGAAGCGCGCCTTTGGGCATGTGTCCCCCCAGTCGTTGAAAGTGTTCCGGGTTGCGCAAGAACTCAATTACTTCCCCAAGCTCCTGTTTCGCATCATCAACCCCGGCAGCATCTTTGAAACTGACCTTTTGTTCAGTCTCTGCATGTATATGAGCCTTGTTTTTCCCGATATTGAGAAAGTTCATTCCTGCAGACCCCATCTTGCGGGAAAGAACCCCCCATAACAAGAAGATTACGGCAAAAGGAATCACCCACACAAAGAGAAGGTCGCGTAAAAAATGACTTTCTATAGCCACGCTGTATTTAACACCTTGCTTTTCCAAGGCATTAGCCAGATCAGCATTATATAGAGGTACAGTCACAAAATGGCGCGGTTTGCCGGATTTTTCATCGGTCAAATTCAGTGTTCCTGTAATAATTTTTTCCTTGATGATACATTCGGTAACCTGTCCCTTGGAGAGATACTCCTGGAACTGACTATAGGGGATCTTCTCCCTTTTTGCCTGCATTGCGGACTGAAGAAGATAGAACATGATCATCACAAGAATAAAGTACCAGAGGGAAAAAGGGCCCTGCTTCTGCCAAAATTTTTGGTCAGCCGGCTTATTAATATGAATTTCCGGTTTTTTATTACTAACCTGAAAATCTGCCTTCTTCATAATCACCCCCGCCTCCTGTCAGTGGACATATTCTTAATAAGTGGGTTTAGTAACTCGCAGGACAAACCTTCTGTTCGCCGGCTCCAAAGGTACAAGCCGATGAAAATGTTGCCGTTGAACACTATGAATATAACACACAGAGCTAGAATGTAAATATCGTATTATCTCAGAGCCAAAATATTGCGACCTGTGCAGTTGGTCAGGTGTGCCGCTTGCCGGCGCTTAACGCAATCCTGTTAACTGAACCATCGGAGACATTTCAAGACACTAGGTTTGTGTAACTGCACTCTTTTCTGTTCTTGACTTCAAACATTTTATTGACTAACATTGTTGCAAGCTATAGGTTTTCAGATATCAAATTTCACAAGACCAGAGCGAGGAATCCGAGTAAGGGACGGGGACGAAATAACTTCCCCATTTGTGCATCTCATCTTCAGGCCATCTTTGCCCGATCTTCAAACACAAAATCCTCAAAATAGTTCGACTAT
>DAOWME010000017.1 GCA_030643245.1 Deltaproteobacteria bacterium | reverse complement strand
CTGAGCTGCGTTCTCCTCCGGTTTCCGCCTGCGACGTACGATCATGTACGCCTCGGCGCAAACCGTCGTGCGGCCTTGCTCAGAGAAAAAATTGCTCATTTCTGAATTGGAAACCAACTCGTGCCCATTTTCTTAAGAAGTCCATTTCTGGATGGACACTAGGTAGTTTCGGCATGCTTCATATGTACCATGAAAAGATGTTTTGTGAAGAGCCTTGTATATCAACATTATTTAAGGCCATAGGTGACAGAAAAGGCAAAATATGGTCAACCGGCCTAAAAGGGTCCTCCAAGTCATTTCTCACACACCTCCTGAAAGAAAGGTTAAACGAGACCTTTGTCATAATCACCCCCACTATAACAGAGGCCAAGTCATTCTGGAACGATTTGAGATTCTTTTTGGGTGAAGTGAGACCCGAGGATTCAGCAGAGCTAGGCAAGAGCCTTCTATACCCTCCGTGGGATATCTTTCCTTTCGATTCATTATCACCCTCTACAAATATTGTCTGTCAGAGATTAGAGGCTTTGTATTCTCTTTCAAGGGGATTCAGGCCTCTCATTGTCACAACTGTTACTGCTGTAATGCAAAGGGTCATCCCGTATGAGACCCTTAAGACTGCCGCAGAACACATATTCGTCGGGCTGGAGATCGATCGAGATAGACTAATGCTAAAGATGGTCGAGGATGGTTATAACCACGAAAATCTCGTTGAAAAGAAGGGAGACTTCAGTGTTCGAGGAGGGATCTTCGATTTCTTCCCGCCTTTGCTCAAAGATCCTGTTCGGCTGGAGTTTTTTGGGGATGAGATAGAATCCATCAGACAATTTGATGTGATGTCCCAACGCTCACTCAACAGTCTGGAGGAGGTGGTTATTCTCCCTGTCAGGGAGATCATCTTTAATCCTACAACTATCGACCATGCCATTAAAAAGATCCGGGATAGGGCCGATGAGAACAACGTGCCCAGAAGTGTGAGAGATGAGATCAACGATGAGATAAGGAACTCCACAATAGTCTCAGGGTTTGACTCTTATCTCCCCTTCTTCTATCCGAAATTGGACACCTTCTTCGATTATCTGCCCCAAAAAACATTACTACTAATAAGTGAACAATGGGAAACGGAAAAGGAGGGATACAAACAGGAAGACTACATCAAGGAAGGCCATCGGTCATCCAAAAAACAGAAAGAGTGCCTTCCGGAAATTGGCGAGTTGTACCTGAACTCTCTTGAGGTCGGATCATATGTGGACAGGTTCCAGTCGGTGTTTCTGGAGAAGTCTGATATCCAGCAGCCCTTTGGGACCCATATCAGGTTTTGCATAGAAGGCAATGAAGATATCCGGAAAGGGTTTTTACCTTTAAGGTCGACTGAAGGCATATTGAATGCATTTGTAGAGAACATAAAAACCTGGTTGGATGATGGGTGCCGGTTACTTCTCGTCTGCCATACCCCTTCCCAAGTGAAAAGACTCTCCGAACTCTTGAACAGCTATGACCTGCCGCTTGAACTCGGTGAGGAACCATGCTTTCGGTCCGGGACAATGACGGCCGACCTGTCTCGACCAATATCAGCAGCCATAGGTGTCCGGCTCGGCGATCTTCTCTCAGGGTTTCGGTGGCCTGAGGCAAGGATTATACTCGTTACAGAGGAAGAGATATTTGGTGAAAGGAAGAGACGTCATCCTCGAACCAACCCGAAAGAAGATTACAGCATATCCATGTTCGGTGATCTCAAGATCGATGATTATGTAGTGCATATAGATCACGGTGTGGGGTTGTACCTTGGATTGAAAAAGCTTGGTATAGAAGATGGGATAGAGAGCGACTACATCCTTATTGAGTATCTTGGTGAAGACAAGCTCTATCTCCCTGTCACCAGATTGAATCTGTTACAAAAATACATGGGAGTTAAGGATCACTCCGCCAAATTGGACAAATTGGGAGGACACACTTGGGAAAGAAAAAGGAAAAAGGTAAAAGAGTCCATAAGGGAAGAGGCCAAAGAACTCCTAAGTTTGTATGCGTTGAGAGATGTCCAACAGGGTTTTTCCTTCTCGAAAATTGACAGCTATTACAGGGAATTCGAGGCTACCTTCCCATATGAGGAGACCTCTGATCAGTTGGAAGCGATCGAAAGCGTAATGAAAGATATGGAAGATGAGAGACCTATGGACAGGCTCATATGCGGTGACGTGGGTTTCGGTAAAACGGAAGTTGCCCTAAGGGCATCCTTCAGATCAGTTATGGATGGAAAACAAGTAGCCGTATTGGTTCCAACAACCGTGCTGGCCCACCAACATTATCAAACCTTTATGAAGAGGTTCGAACCATATCCGGTCCAAGTAAATATGCTGAGCCGGTTCAAAACCCGGAAGGAACAAAGGATCATCCTCGACAAGCTGGGAGAAGGGAAGATCGACATTGTGATCGGGACGCAACGTTTGCTCCAAAAAGATGTGGCATTCAAAGACCTAGGTTTGTTGGTCGTAGATGAAGAACACAGGTTCGGCGTTTCACATAAGGAAAGGCTGAAGAGATTAAAAATACTGGTAGACGTAATTACTATGACAGCCACACCCATCCCGAGGACCCTTCATATGTCTATGACAGGCATCAGGGACCTGAGTGTAATTAACACACCACCCGAGGATCGGCTGGCTATCAGGACCTATGTGACCAAATTCGATGACCATGTGATTAGGAGGGCCATACTCAAGGAGATCGAGAGGGAAGGACAGGTCTTCTTTGTGCATAATCGCGTTGAAACTATACTCGCTATGGCCAGACACCTGAAGAAATTAGTCCCTGAGGCCAGTATTGGTATCGCTCACGGCCAGATGGGAAAAAAAGACCTGGAACAAGTCATGCTGTCCTTTTTCAACAAAGACGTCAATCTATTAGTGTGCAGTACCATAATTGAATCTGGACTGGATTTTCCTTCAGCCAATACGATTATTGTAAATCGTGCCGATAAGCTGGGTTTGGGTCAGATGCACCAGCTTAGAGGGAGGGTAGGAAGGGCAAAGGAACAGGCGTATGCCTATTTACTCATACCGGGAAAACATCTCATATCGAAGGACGCGGTGAAGCGTCTAAAAGCGCTATCAGAACTCACCGATTTGGGTTCCGGATTCAGACTGGCAGCCCATGACCTGGAAATAAGGGGAACGGGGAACATCTTGGGAACGGCTCAGTCAGGTCATATTGCTGCCGTTGGCTATGATATGTATATCCATTTGCTGGAAAGGACCGTCAAAGAACTCAAGGGAGAGGAGGTCGCCTATGAGATCCATCCGGAGATCAATCTGAAAGTGCCTGCTTATATCCCTGACGACTATGTTGACGATACCAATCAAAGGCTCTTGATTTATAAGAGACTTGCTTCAGTCAGCTCAGATGAGGAAGCAGAGGAGATCACCGGTGAACTCATGGACAGGTACGGTGAGATACCTCCGTTGGTTCAAAATCTCCTGAGAGTAGTCGAGGTAAAGAACCTTTTGAAAAGATGGCTCGTTACTCAAGTTGACCACAATGGAAGAGAGATCATACTGTCGTTTGACCAAAAGGCCGAGGCATCTCTTGGAAAGATCCTTGAAATCATCACAAGTGACCAGGAGAGGTTCAGGTTCTCCCCTGACCTAAAACTCAAGGTAGCCTTCAATGATAACAATTGGAAGGCTATCTTGGATGAAATAGGAAAAATATTAAATTAGGGGATGGTTCCATTCTATAGGTTTTCAGATATTAAATTTCACAAGGTCAGAGGAAGGAATCCGCGTAAGTCGTACATTGTAGTACGTCGTCGTGGATTCCGACCGATAACGCAGTGAAATTTGATATATGGAAATCTATATGTGATAGCTGAAAGAATTGTTTGTGGCTAGTAATAAGAGAACGATGATCTTGTTCCCACTCTCCAACGTGGGAACAAGGGAACTTTTCAGAAGGTTGATCCTAAGGGACGTGGCCACTTTTTGCGTAACCGCACAGGTCGAATAATTGTGCGTCTTTGAGCGAGGAACGCCTTGCTATTGAATAGACTTCTAACTTTCTTGTTATGTTTGTCTCTTTTCTACTTATTCATTGGGTGTCAGAGGGGAGGAAATGCCGAGAAACGGATACTTGCAAAAATAGGTGATGAGACCATCACCGTTGATGAATTTAATAGGGAATTTGATCGGGTTAGGTTGGAAGACATGAGTTTCGACATAAGGGACAAACTGTCACTAAACAAATTGAAAGCTAATTTCCTGAACCGACTTCTGGAAAGAAGGATTCTTTTGGCAGAGGCTCAGAGACGTGGCATAAGCATATCCGGGGATGAATTGAACAGGAAGATATCCCTTATAAAGAAGGATTACCCGGAAAAAAGTTTTGTGGAGACCCTTATCAGTGAGTATGTAAGATACGAAGATTGGGAAGAACGCGTAAGGATGAAACTGTTGATAGAAAAGCTTATCAATATAGTGATAATAGCTAACATATCCATCGGGGATGAAGAGATAGAAAAATATTATCAAGACCACCCACAAGAATTTTTAATCCCTGAACAAGTCAAGGCACGTCAGATACTGGTAGGTACAGAGGTAGATGCCCGTGATATAGTTACAAAGTTAAGAAGTGGGGAGGATTTTACAGAATTGGCAAAGGATAAATCGTTAAGTCCGGATGGCAAAGAAGGGGGAGACCTCGGTTATTTTAGCCACGGACATATGCCCCCTGAATTCGATAAGGTGATCTTTTCTCTTGGAACAGGGAGGTTGAGCAAGATAGTCAAGAGCCCGTATGGATATCATATCTTCAAGCTTGAAGAAAGAAGGAAAGCCAGCAAATTTTCTCTATACGAGGTGTACGAGCAAATTAAAGAGAAGCTTAGACAAGAAAGAGCTGAACAAGAATACGGCAAGTGGCTGGAGAAGATAAAAAATACGACTAAGGTTGAAGTTAACCATCAACTACTGGAGGAAATCAGCGAATGAGTGGATTGCGACCGGTAAAGACCTTTACTGCAAGGAAGATTCTGATTCTGTTTCTCATCCTCTGTCCTATCATACCTAACCTTTACCCCGAGGGATGGGCTGAAATAATCGACAGGGTAGTGGCCATTGTTAACGATGATATTATAACCCTTAAAGAATTAAACGATGCGGCAGACAACTTCCCAAATCAGGCTGTATTCGCCACGAACTTTGGCGGCGAAAAACCGGATATATATGAGATCAAGAGGGAAACCCTCGACAGGCTCATTGACGACAGGTTAATGGAACTAGAGGCAAAGAAAAGGGGTATATCCGTATCCCAAAGGGAAATCGACGATGCCATAGAGAGTATACTAAAGAAGAATTCCATATCACGGCAAGAGATGATTGACAGGTTAGAATCCGACGGGCTGAGCTTCGAGAAGTATCAAGAGCACATAGGAAGAGAGATGAAGAAGTCGAGGTTCATGGATTACGAAATAAAAGCTAAGGTCACAGTAATTGAGGACGATATCAAGAAGTACTATGATGAACATACAGATTTCTTTAGAGTGATAGAAATGGTCAGGGTTCAACATATACTTCTCTCAATTCCCCCAAACGCCGGTGAGACCACAATCGAAGGAGTTCATAATAACACAAGAGAGCTAGTGGAGAGGATAAGTAGTGGGGAGGACTTCGGAAAACTGGCTGGAATTTATTCCCAGGGAGTGTCTGCAGCTTCAGGTGGTGATATGGGATGGTTTAAACGGGGGGAAATCATACCGTTTCTCGAAACTGTCGTCTTTGACCTTGAAGTAGGAGAGGTTAGTGATGTAATCAAGAGCCCCTTAGGCCTCCACATGATTAAGCTCATGGACAAAAAAGAAGGGGAGGTTAGACCCTTCGAAGGGGTCAAATATGAAATAAGGAGAATACTTTCTGCGCAAGAAGCTGAAAAGGAACTCAAGGAGTTGCTTGAGGAATTGAGAAAGACATCTTTTATTAAGATAAAACTCTGAGTTTACCTTTTCTTTTCATCTACTTGATGTCGGTTTTTTTTATCAGCCGTCGCCTTACGTAGGCGGATAGTTGCAACTATCCGCCGTGTTACAAAGTAGGTAATAAAACCAGGAACAAAACCCAGAACTACTCCACCTACTATCATGGCACAAGTGATATCGAATCCAAGGTTAAAGAGCTGAGAAAGCGACTGATACTCTGCGTCAAAGTCTGAATAATTGCCGAGAAAAATTATTCCAAACTTGTAGCTTCCAAGGTAGAAAAACGGTGCGGTAAAGGGGTTACTGAACCATACCCCGATGGCAGCGGCAATTTTGCTTGCCCTCAAAATACATGCCATGGCTACGGCTATAACAGTATGAAAAGGAATAGTCGGGGTTATGCTCACAAAAACCCCAATAGCCATCCCCATGGCAATGTGATGAGGGTCACCCTGAAGCCGCTTCAAATGGGTGACAAATTGCCGGGCACTTTCCTTCTGTTTCAGAAGCCATGTCTTTCGGAGACCCGGACCTCTTTTTGTTTCGTTCATCTGGTAGTCCTGATCCATATTCTGAGGGTCTGGCAAAAAACCTCATTCCTTCAACCTGAGCCCCTGAATGACAGAGACTATCTCAAAGCTCTATGCTGCCGTGGCCGGTTGCGTAGGCCCTGTCCTTCCTTGCCCGGCAACCCCCTCATATCACAAATGGGGTTTAAGGTAAAGGGGAATAGTTAAGAGTTAAGAGTTAAGAATTAAGAATTAATAGTTCACCGATAGTTTAGGGACGTGGCCGGAATAACTTCCTCAAGTTGGCGCTCAGGGGAAAAATGGCCATTTCTGGATGGAAACTAGCTATAGAGTGTTCTTTCTTTATTCTCACTTAGATGCGAGTTCTGCACGGGTTAAAATTTGACCACCGTTGAAGCAGCCATAAATTCAGAAGTGTAAACCGATATATGAAGGACGCCATATTTTTTAGAAAATGTACCCATAGATGGAGGGTGTAGGACATGGAACTACCCGTAATCGGAATTACTATGGGAGACCCCGCAGGGGTGGGCCCTGAAATCATTGTAAAAGCCCTCTCCGATGATAAACTTTTTCAAATCTGCAGACCCGTTGTTCTTGGCGACCGGGGAATAATCGTGAGGACTGCTGCAATCCTCGGATTGAACATGCGTGTAAATGTCCCTAGAGACTTGAGGACTGAAAGCTATCAGCCTGGTACAATAAACATATTCAACCTTTCGGATCTTAACCTCAACACGGTAATACCGGGCAGACAGGATGAGAGATTCGGTAAAGCGGTTGTAGACTACATCAAGGCGGGAGCCAGGATGGCACTGGCTGGAGAAATTGAAGCGGTAACTACCGCCCCAATAAGCAAAGAGGTAATAAACAGGGCAGGATATGCCTACGCAGGGCATACCGAACTCTTTGCTCAAGTGACTAACACAAAGGACTATGTAATGATGCTCACAGGGGAAAAGCTAAGGGTTGCCCTGGTCACTACCCATTGCAGGTTAAAGGATGTGGCATGCCTTTTGGACACCAAAAGGATATTCATCATAATTGAGGTGACAAACAACTGCCTTAAGGAGTATTTTGGCCTGTCCAAACCAAGGATAGCCGTTGCATCGTTGAACCCCCATGGAGGTGAAGGAGGGATATTCGGGGATGAGGAAGAAAGGATAATCGTCCCTGCAATTAAAAGGGCCAGGGAGACAGGAATTGACGCCGTGGGTCCGCTGCCCCCGGATACGCTTTTTTATTACGCTGCCCGCGGAGATTATGATGTGGCTGTGTGCATGTACCATGACCAGGGACTCATTCCCCTGAAGTTACTGAGCTTTCAAGACGCCGTCAATGTAACCCTCGGGTTGCCCATCATCAGGACATCCGTAGATCATGGAACTGCGTACGATATAGCAGGCACAGGGAAGGCTAATGAGACAAGCCTGAAGAACGCCATCAAACTCGCCGCATCTATGGCAAACAAGAAAATAAAGAAGTAATTTCGGCTTCGTACATTAGCTAAGGGACGAGGCCGAAATAACTTTCTCAAGTTGGCGCTCAGATTTAGGTTAGATTTGTTCGATCTGAAAGCGCAAAACCGCAGGAATAGTCCGACCTATTTCGAGGATTTTGTGCTTGAAGATCGGGCAAAGATGGCCTGAAGATGAGATGCACAAATGGGGAAGTTATTTCAGCCTCGTCCCTAACCCCTCACAGTAATAAGTCAATGATGCCGACCAGTATCTGCCCTACGAAATTAATCAGAGGGGATAACAATCCAAAGAAGAGCAGACCTATGATTATAAACATTCCATAAGGTTCAAGCTGCATCAATCCATATCTCATCCTGTCGGGAACAAAACCCATCAGAATCTTGGAGCCATCCAATGGGGGAATGGGTATCAGATTGAAGGATGCCAGGATGATATTTACCCTGGCGAGGACTGACAATATGACCGGCATAACGCCCCAGGTAGAAAAGATCTCCATCCGTATTATTAAGAGTGCCAGAAACGCCAGAATGATATTGGCGCCAATACCGGCGGCTGAGACCAGAATCATCCCTTTGCGATAATCCCTCAGGTTTGAAAAGTTGACAGGTACAGGTTTGGCCCATCCAAAACCAAAGAGAAAGAGCATGAGTGTGCCGATTGGATCAAGGTGTTTGATAGGGTTTAATGTTATCCTCCCCAGCCATCTGGCGGTTGCATCGCCCATCTTTTCCGCTACCCAAGCGTGGGCCACTTCATGTATTATGACGGAATACAGGAGAGGAATCATCAGCAGAAAGAAGGCCCCAGGATTTTCAAAAAGCAAAAGTATCGGTCCCATTTAAAACCTCCTCACTAAATAGTCTCTAAGGGACGTGGCCGAAATAACTTCCTCAAGTTGGCGCTCAGATTTAGGTCAGATTTGTTCGATCTGAAAATACAAAACCACAGTAATAGTTTTGCCTATTTCGAGGATTTTGTGTTTGAAGATCGGGCAAAGATGGCCTGAAGATGAGATGTACAAATGGGGAAGTTATTTCGGCTACGTCCCTAAGGGGTAACTATTCACGGGGTTCAGAATTCACACCGTGCATCAAGCAGATGCAACCGGCAGATAAATTGTGAAGCTGGTTCCCTGTCCTTCCTCACTTTCAACAACTATCCTTCCTTTATAACTCTCTATTATCCTGTATGCGATAGCCAATCCCATACCTGTACCCCTGTCCTTGGTAGTAAAGAAAGGGTCGAACACTTTATCCTGGTTCTCTTTCGGTATGCCGCAGCCTGTATCTCTTACTATGATCTCCAAGATCTTGGCTGCAGGCAGTTTCCCGGCGCTTACAGGCGCCAGACGTCTGACCTCTATTCCCAGATTTCCTCCCTCCGGCATTGTCTGGACGGCATTGACAAAGAGGTTCCTCAACACCTGTTCCAACTGTTTGGGGTCCGCCTCCACCTTGATCTCCCCTGAAAAGTCCTTAACGACCTCTATAGCATTGTTCCACTCAGGGCTGGAAACAAATTCATTGAGGGTATCCCTGACAACCCTGGTGACATTGATAACCTCTTTCTTTCCCAGACCCGGCTGAGCAAACAACATGAAGTCGGTGATCAGGGAGTTTAATCTGTCCGTTTCCCTTATGGCAATATCCATCAACCGTTTGTTTCGGTCCTCAAGCGCTAACTCCTCTTTCAAAAGCTGAATGGACCCGCTAACCGACGCTAAGGGGTTTCTCATCTCGTGGGCTATCCCTGCTGACAATCGACCTACCGCCGCTAACCTGTCGACCATCTTGATATGTTCTTCCATCTCCTTAAACCTGGTCAAATCCTGAAATGTCAGGATACTCCCCAGCTCTTCCCCGCTCGAATCCTTCAATGGGGAGATGGAAAACCCAAGGTATAGAACATTTCCATCCTCTCTATTAAATCTGCTTTCAAAACGAAAGGGAGGATGACCCGAATTAGAGGGTTCCTTAAAATTCCCTTTCCTGTCCTTTAGAAAGGGAAGTATCTCTTTGGCGTTTGAATGATAGACCTGAGAGAAATTATAACCAGTTATCTCCTCAGCTACCTTATTGAAAAAAGTAATCCTGCCCTCCAGGTCAGTAACCAATAAACCACCGCTAATACTCTGGACTATGTTTCTATTCAATGCCTCCAACTGGTCAAAATCAACCTGTTTTTTTTGCAGCTCACTCTTCGATTTCCTCGCCTGTTCCGAAAGCAGACTGCTTAAAAATGCAACCAGGTAAAAGGCAGTGATATTTATCAAGATAGAGTAAAATAGATCCGTACTCTCATAACCCTTTTCTTCAAACACCTTACCGTAGATAGGATGAATTACCCTGTAGAATTCAAGGTCCAGAAGTCCCCCATACAGGACACTGCACAGCGAGGCAACGAGGAACCCTCCCTTTCTATGTACAAAAATGCTGCCTGTAATGATGGAGAGGATATACATGAACTGGAATATACTTTCTTTCCCACCGGTAAAATATACTAAGAACGTGATTAGGAAGGTGTCCAGTATTATCTGGACATAGGCAAAAACCGGGAGGTTTTTGATCCAGTTCAAGATTAGAATATATATGATAGTCAGGACGTAAACTGTCCCCACAAAAGAGTAAAGATATAATAGAAAAGGGGTGAGATACGAAGTAGTTTGCTTCAACTGCACCAGTACGGTGCTACCCAGAAGGAACGTAACGACAACCACCCTAAAGAACATCAACCAGTGAAGCCTTTTCAGGAGTTCTGTCCGGCCATCCTCCACTTGGGTCTTCCCCCTCACGCTTAAGCTGTGTTTAGAATCCCTCCTCCACATCTGTTATTCCATATTTTTCCAACTTATAGCGGATAGACCTGAAACTGATATTAAGCAGTTCTGCCGCTTTCTTCTTTGCTCCGTGTGTCCTTTTTAGAGCGGCCAAGAGTACGTCCTTTTCGAGATTTCCCATTGCTTCTTCAAGGTCCAAGCCTTCGCGAGGGATCTCTATCTTTATTTCTCTATTCAATTCCTTAGAACCGTTCTTGAGTGATGCAAGAGTCAAACTCTCAGGAAGGACAATATTTGATGTTTCCAATGCAACGCTTCTCTCTATTATGGTCTGGAGTTCTCTCACGTTTCCGGGGAAACTATAATCCAAGAGAGCCTCCATGGCATAGGATGAAATCTTTTTTAGGCTTTTTCCCAATTCCCGGGAGTATTTTTCCAGAAAAAAATTAGCCAGGATCGGGATATCCTCTTTTCTCTCTCTCAGGGGTGGAATCCTGATCTGGATTATATTTAAACGATAGAACAGGTCTTCCCTGAAACCCCCTTCAATAACCATCTCTTCCAAATCTTTATTTGTAGCTGAAATTATTCTAACATCCACGGATTTCTCTTCAGTTCCACCTATTGGTTTAAAGGTCTTCTCCTGAACCACCCTCAGCAACTTAACCTGCATTGGCAAGAGAAGGTCGCCCACCTCGTCCAAGAAAACCGTTCCTTCATGGGCTGCCTCAAACAACCCCACCTTATTATGAAGCGCGCCGGTAAAAGCCCCCTTCTTGTACCCAAACAATTCACTCTCAAGCAAGTTTTCGGGAACCCCTCCACAATTAATGGTCAAGAGAGGGTGGCCCTTTCGAGAGCTGTTATCATGAATGGACCTTGCCACCAATTCTTTTCCTGTCCCACTCTCTCCTAGAATCAGTACGTTTGACTTGGTCTGCGCTACCTTTTGAATAAGATCATAGACCCGCATCATCTCCTTGCTCTTTCCAATCAAATCAACACTGCCGAACCGATAACTATACTTGGCCTTGCCCTTGAGGAGGGTACCTCCCTTATTTTGTCCTTTGCTTTCCAAGGCATTCTTGATGATCATCTTTATCTCATCTACCCTGAATGGTTTGGATATATAGTCGTAAGCGCCTTCCTTCATGGCCTGAATGGCAGTCTCCATAGTAGCGTAGGCGGTAATCAAAATAATGGCGGTTTCAGGAGATATCTCTTTGACCCGACGTAGAACATCTAATCCGGTAACCTTCGGCATCTTTATGTCCGTGATTACCATATCATAATGGCTCCCCCCACAAAAATCTATGGCCTCTTTACCGCTTGTGGTACAGGTAACGTCGTACCCTTCTTTCCTCAGCATGATATCCAAAAATTCCAGCATGCTCGGTTCATCATCAACTACCAGTATTTTCGCCATGTTAAGTCCCCTACGTCTAATCTTTCACCCGCTTTATATCTGCCCCCAAATTTGATAGTTTTTCAACTATGCCATCATATCCCCTGTCTATATGATATACCCTTGATATTTCGGTCCTTCCTTTCGCTGCAAGCCCGGCCAAAATGAGAGAAGCGCTGGCTCTCAGGTCAGTTGCCATAACAGGGGCTCCGCTTAATTTTCGAACACCCTTTACAATCGCACTTCGCCCATCGATTCTGATATCTGCTCCCATCCTTCTAATCTCACTCACATGCATGAACCTGTTTTCGAAAACTGTTTCAAGTATCACACTTGTCCCACTGGCAACAGCCATTAACGCCATCATCTGGGCCTGCATGTCCGTAGGGAAACCGGGATAGGGCATTGTCTTTATGTCGACTGTGCGGATTAATTTGTTGCCAACTACCCTGAGCCCGTCACTCTCCTCGGTTATCTTAAGCCCTGTTTCCCTGAGTTTGCTGATTACCGAATCTAGGTGGTTCAGGTTGCAATTCCGAACTCTAATATCACCAGCAGTTATCCCTGCGGCAACCATAAATGTCCCTGTTTCTATCCTGTCCGGGATAATCGAATGGATGACTGGTTTCAATACCTTTGTTCCCTCGATAGTTATGATCTCCGTGCCTTCTCCCTTTATGTTTGCCCCCATCTTTTTCAAGACATTGGCCAGTTCCACCACTTCAGGCTCTCGGGCGGCATTATTGAGTGTAGTTATCCCTTCGGCCAAACTTGCCGCCATCATTAGATTTTCTGTTCCGCTAACGGTTGGGACGTCGAAAAAGACTGGAGCACCCTTGAGATGTCTTGCCTTTGCTTCTACATAACCATTTCTGAGCTCTATATTTGCCCCTAAGGCAGCTAATCCACTCAGATGAAGATTAATCGGTCTTGCGCCAATAGCACATCCACCAGGCAAAGAAACCCTTGCCTTTCCCAATTTGGCAAGTAAAGGTCCCAGTACCAGGACAGAGGCGCGCATTGTCTTGACGAGAGCATATAAAGCCTCATGGTTGTTCAAATCACTGGCATTGATCCTTAAATCCTTCCCATCTTCAATTTCCGCCCCAAGATCGAGAAGTAACGTCTTTATTGTGTGTATGTCTCTCAGATTTGGGACATTTGAGAACGTATTCCAGCCTTCCGTAAGTATGGAAGATGTAAGGATTGGTAGTGCAGCGTTCTTAGCGCCACTGATCCGGACTTCGCCCTTCAATCTCTTGCCACCGTTGATTATTATCTTTTCCAACCTATTCCTTATCCTTTTTCTGAGCGCTTACGACCCTTTCAATTCCTGAAAGATCTTTCACAGTTGAGGGTGGCAAGAAATCCCCCGTGTATTCCATGAGTTTGCTTACTTCTTGGTATTGACCTTTACCCACTTCCAACATCAACCAACCACCTTTCGCCAAGTGCTTGCCTGCCTGAGGCAATATTTGCCGGTAAAATCTCAGCCCTTCTTTGCCACCATCCAGGGCAATTCTCGGTTCAATATCCCTAACCTCCGGTTCAAGACGCTGGAAGTCTGCCCCGGGTATATAAGGTGGATTGGATATCACAAGATCAAAGAACTCTATTCTTCTCCTAACAGGCCGTAAGAGATCCCCTTTTAAAAATGTTATGTGTCTCTCCACCCCGTGGTTTTTTGCATTTTCTCTCGCAATATGCAAGGCTCTATCTGATATGTCCGTTGCAATGATAAATACACCCTGGAGTTCCTTAGCCAGGGTAACTGCTACAGCCCCACTCCCTGTCCCGATCTCCAGGATATTTATAGTCTTACTCCATGGTTTGTCCTGAGGAAAGACCTTTAATGCTTCTTCCACCAGTATCTCAGTTTCCGGACGAGGGATAAGCACCCCTCTGTCAACTTTGAACTTTAATGACCAGAACTCCTGATAGCCGACAATATACTGTAGGGGTTCTCTTTTAATCCTCCTCTTGATAAGCTTCTTGTATTCTGTTAATTCCTCCTTTTCAAGAGGCTTGTCATACTCTAGGTATAGACCGAGTCGGTTGGTCCTCAAAGAGCGGGCTAGTAATACCTCGGCATCTAATCTGGGGTTTTCAATCCCGTTTTCCAAGAAGTGTCCGGTCGTCCAATTGAGTACCCGCATGACGGTCCAAATCTTATCATTCAAAAAAGTTATATCCTATAAAACAGAAATTTTGAAACTCATTTGAATTATGCCTTTAAGCCATTTGTAGCTCATAATTGAGTTTCAAAATTTCTGATAGAAGGGAGATGGAAATCTGTATTCGAAAGGTAGAGAAGGATTGCTTCAGAAGGTTCTATTATATGGACTTCATGACCTCGTTTTGATAGTAGGCAACCAACGGATCAATTATCTCGTCAAGATCTCCCTCCAGGATTCTACCCAGCTTGTAAAGGGTCAGTCCAATACGGTGGTCGGTGACTCTTCCTTGGGGAAAGTTGTAAGTTCTGATCCTTTCACTCCGGTCTCCGCTACCTACCTGAACTCTCCGATTCTCAGAGATCTCAGATCTCTGTTCCTCAGATAATTTTTCTAAAAGTCTGGCTTTGAGCACCCTCAATGCCTTTGCCTTGTTCTTGTGCTGTGATTTTTCATCTTGGCAAGTAACTACTAAGTCAGTTGGGAGATGGGTTATGCGGACTGCAGAATCAGTGGTATTTACACTCTGTCCCCCCGGTCCTGAAGAACGAAAGACATCGATCTTCAAATCATTCGGGTTTATTTGGACTTCTACATCATCAGCTTCGGGAAGAATTGCAACCGTCACGGCAGACGTGTGGGTCCTTCCTTGCGACTCAGTAGACGGTACCCTCTGAACACGGTGGACACCGCTTTCATACTTCAGTTTGCCATATGCATTTTTTCCCTCTATGAGGGCAATAATCTCTTTGAAACCACCTACTCCGGTATGGTTTTGATCTATTATGTCGACATTCCACCCTTTAATCTCGGCATACTTGCAATACATTCTGAACAGATCGGCAACAAAGAGACTTGCTTCCTCACCTCCAGTACCGGCCCTAATTTCCAGAAATGTATTCCTGCTGTCATTGGGATCATTGGGAATGAGTGATAGTTTTAACCGTTTTTCCAATTCATGGAGATTTTGCTGTAAGGTGTCTATCTCTGATTTGGCCAGTTCTTTGATCTCTTCATCGTCCTCATCGAGGAACCCCTTGTTTTCCTCTATTTCATTCCTAATCCTCTTGTAGTCACGATACAAACCAACAATTCCGAATATGCTCGAATGCTCTCTGGCAATATCTCGATATCTTTTGTTGTCCTTGATTACTTCAGGATCGCTTAGAAGCTTATCCAATTCCATGGATCTTGCTTCGACCGTCTCTAGTTCTTGGAACATGATTCACGACTTCCTATAAATTATTACAATAAACGTCATCTTTCATTTGTAACTTTACATTTTTATTACTTTAAGAACATTAATACAAATTAATCCTAAATTCAGGAGTTGCGAATTGAGGGATTTAGGAATTATATAAGGGACGGGGACGAAAGAAATAACTTCCCCATTTGTGTATCTCATCTTCAGGCCATCTTTGCCCGATCTTCAAACACAAAATCCTCAAAATAGTTCGACTGTTCCTGCGGTTTTGCGTTTTCAGATCGAACAAATCTAACCTAAATCTGAGCGCCAACTTGAGGAAGTTATTTCGTCCCCGTCCCTAAGAAATAGAATTCATTAATAAATTTCAATTCCACAATTCCTAAATCACTCAATTTATTCATCGGCATTCCTTTAAAAAAGTGGGACATGTGCAGTTGAGCAGGATTGCGTTAAGCGCCGGCTGCTTGTTTCGTTTGCTTCTTATACGTAAGGACCTGGTCAACTTTTAAAATAGACATACGAGACTTTTCATCCCATTATACTTTCAGCCTTATGCAAGACTGTAGTTCATAAGAAGCAAACGAAGCAAGTAGGCGGCAAGCGGTAAACTTGACCAACTGCACAGCTTGAAAAAGTGTAACCCTACTTTTTGTCTTTATTCCATACCGTATTTCCTTTTAAACTTCTCCACTCGTCCCGCGGAATCTATGAGCTTTTGCTTCCCCGTAAAGAAGGGATGGCATTTGGAGCATATTTCCACTACTATATCCTTCTTTGTAGACCTTGTCTCAATGGTATTCCCACAGGCGCACCTTATGGTTGTTGGGTAGTAATTGGGGTGAATTTCTTTCTTCATACTGCTTTCCTCCGGATTACACACAATTGCGCCTTCCCCCTGAACCCTAGTGTCTCAGAGCAAACTACGCACTCTCGTAATATTTATCTTGTATACAGACTTCCATATATTAAGTTTCACTGCGTTATCGGTCGGAAGTCTCGACGACGTACTAGAAATGTACGACTTGCTCGAATTCCTCCCTCTGGCCTTGTGAAATTTAATATCTGAAAACATGTAGGACTCTACCTACTCATGGATTCCAGAAACTCCGGGTTCGTCTTGGTATCTGAAATCTTCTCTTTTAGAAAATCTAATGCATCAAAAGTATTCATTGGTTGAATTATCTTTCGAAGTATCCATATTCTATTCAAGTCTTCTTTTGGGATGAGTAGTTCCTCTTTTCTCGTACCGGAGCGATTTATGTCCATTGCCGGAAATATCCTTCTGTCACTCAGCTTTCTGTCAAGATGGAGCTCCATGTTGCCTGTACCTTTAAATTCTTCGAAGATTACCTCGTCCATCCTGCTACCGGTATCGATCAAGGCGGTGGCGATAATGGTGAGGCTCCCTCCTTCCTCGATGTTTCTTGCTGCTCCAAAGAACCTCTTTGGACGGTGGAGAGCGCTGGAATCTACCCCCCCTGACAGAACCTTACCACTCGGCGGCACCACCGCATTGTAAGCCCTGGCCAATCTGGTAATGCTGTCCAATAGAATTACAACATCCCTCTTGTGTTCTACGAGTCTCTTAGCCTTCTCGATAATCATCTCAGCAACCTGCACATGTCTCTGCGCCGGTTCATCAAAAGTCGAACTAACAACTTCTCCACGAACTGAACGCTGCATATCCGTCACCTCTTCCGGGCGCTCGTCTATCAAAAGAACTATGAGGATTACCTCTTCGTGATTAGTTGTAATGGAATTAGCGATGTTTTGAAGGAGCATCGTCTTTCCGGCTCGAGGTGGTGAAACGATAAGGCCCCTTTGCCCTTTTCCGATAGGGGTCAATAAATCCATTATTCTTGTGGAGAGGTCTTCCGCATCTGTCTCCAGATTGAATTTTTGCTCGGGATAGAGCGGAACTAGGTTATCGAAAAGGGTCTTTTCCCTAGAGGCCTCAGGGTTTTCAAAGTTGACGGACTCCACTTTAAGAAGGGCAAAATACCTTTCACTATCCTTTGGCGGTCTTATCTGACCAGAAACCGTGTCACCGGTTAACAAATTAAACCTTCTAATCTGGGAAGGTGAGACATATATGTCATCGGGCCCCGGCAAATAACTATAGTCAGGGGCACGCAAGAAGCCGAACCCATCCGGCAGAGTCTCCAGCACTCCTTCTCCGTATATCAACCCGTTCTTCTCGGTCTCAGCTTGAAGGATAGCAAAGATCAACTCCTGTTTGCTCAGGCAACTAGACCCTTCTATCTTTAGTCGCCTTGCAAGGTTCGTCAATCCACTAATCCTTTTCTCTTTAAGATCTTTTAAATTCAGACTCACTTTCCTCTCCTTTTGCTATGCTGAATTGAAGCCCCAAGGAAAAATCGGCCTCGCCCCTTAGTTAGTGTCCATCCATAAATGGTCTTTTTGCCCAATATCTGCGCTATGCTCAAAAAATAATCCTCGGAATATCAAATATATGCCTGCGGTTATATTTTTCGTATGCCTTGATCTTGAATAAAAATCCTCATTTCTGGATGGACACTAGTTAGTTTCTATCCAAAAACAGCCAAAATCCCGCAGCCCCCCCCCGCAGAGAACGGGACCTTACGCGACTTTGTGGATACACACACTGGTCAAAGTCAGAAAAACCGTACATAATATGATAAGTCTTAGAGTAAAAGGCTTTTAGTGTAACCTTTTTTCGTTACCGCATTCCAGTTGCCGGCCGCTTATTTCTTGTTGCCCGTTGTGAACTACAGTTCTGCGCAAAGCATTGGTCCCAATTGTGTCGGAGTTTCATTGGATTACATGGGGTTACGAAAGGCCCTTACGTACAACGAACAACAAAAAATAAGCAACCGGCAACAAACATTACAGTGGTCGCCGGATATCAAACGAAAAGGGGTTACACTCAAAGCCTTTTTGTAATACGGAGTACTGTTTTTCGAGGGATTCGCCCCAAAGGTGAGTTTATGAAACGCTATTAGAGCCTCTGGTACAATAACAGCTTTATTGGATAAACTCTGTAGGAAGGCAATTGTATAGCATCTTCATTTGTTAAAATATAGTAAAATGAGATGTATGTCAAGTAATTTCTACCAGAGCTTTTAAAAACCGCTTTTTTTTCGTAGAAGTATCCTTGATGTCAAGTTAATGAATCAAAACCCTCACATATTAAGATAGCATTCCCTAATTTACCTGCATCCTTTTTCCTGTTTGGCGAAAATGCTTAGGGACGGGGCCGAAATAACTTCCTCAAGTTGGCGCTCAGATTTAGGTTAGATTTGTTCGATCTGAAAACGCAAAACCGCAGGAATAGTCGAACTATTTTGAGGATTTTGTGTTTGAAGATCGGGCAAAGATGGCCTGAAGATGAGATGCACAAATGAAAAAGTTATTTCGTCCCCGTCCCTTATTAACTTTCTTCCTCCTGGTATCTCTATGTCCAGAGGAAGGGAGAGAACTCACTATTACAGCCTTCAAACCGCTATCTGGGGTTCAGGAAGAAAAAAACAATGCTCTGTTCGAAAAAATCAGACCACAGAACCCTCCAAAAACATTTATCTCAACTGTAAAGGGACACTACCCAAAATTTCAAGCTGTGAAGTTAGTCAAGTTTACCAGCTTAACGCAATCCTGCTCAACTGCACAGGTCCCAAAATTTCAGATTCAATAAATTCAATAAAGATTCCTGGAAAGCATGCGCGAGAATTTGGTGGGAAAATCAACTATCAGATTATAATCCTAACCTCTTTGCTGAGTGGTTCTATCTTGTTACCCAGTGACGTTGCGCAACGAGTACAGAGATACTCAAACTTCTCTCCATCCGGTAAAATTATCAGGAGTCTCTTTCTGACCGGAACAGCTACCTTACATCTAGGACAATAGAGAGAAGTTGCCTCAAGCTGTTGAAAGCTGGAATTCTTCATAGGGGATCTCATGATTCGTAATTAGCCATAAACCCGGCGCCCTCATTCAGCGCCTTCTTATTAAGCTCTAAAATCGGTTTTTTTGACTCCCCCTGCAACCTGTTATCGAGAGCCTTCTCCAAAAGATCCAGTGAAATTGCTTTGGTATGTTCAACATACGCCCCCAAGAGAACCATGTTCGCCGCCTGAGTTCCTCCCAAGTCTACAGCCTTTTCAGTGGCAGGGATATAGTACGCAGTTATGTCCTCCCTTGCAACCCTGTCCGATATCACGCTGCTGTCCACTATCAAGGACCCTCCCGACCGCATCCGGTTTTCCATCAAGGTCAATGCAGAACCGGTCATAGCTATAGCGCAGGCCGGTTTAAAGATCACAGGGGACCCTATAGCGCTATCGGACAACATAACTGTACATTCCGACTCTCCCCCCCTCATTGCCGGGGCGTAATTGGGAAAAAATAGAGCATACTTATACGTTTCTATTCCAGCCTGAGCTAACAGCCGCCCGATCAAAAGAACCCCCCTACCCCCGGTACCAGCAATCATAAGTTCATAATAGTCCATTATTAATGTCCCCTAAAAGATATCATTAATGAAATCATACTATTGTCAGTAACTGTCAATCCGTCTTATCCAAATTCTTGAATTCTCCGAGGGGATACTCCTCCAGCATTCTCTCAGAAATGTAATCAAGACATTCCAATGGCTTCAGACCCCAACCTGGAGGACAGGCTGACACAAATTCCACTATTCCATAACCAATACCATCCATCTGTTTTTGAATAGCCGTCTTCAATGATTTTTTGGCCCTTTGGAAGTTGGCGGGCGTGTGCACCGTGCACCGTGCAGCATAGGCTACCCCTCTCATCGTAGCTGCCAGTTCAGGCACATGTAAAGGGTATCCATTGGTCTTTATATCTCTACCCAGCGGTGTGGTCGTTGTCTTCATTCCCAACAGAGTGGTGGGTGCCATTTGTCCGCCTGTAGTGCCGTAAACAGCATTATTGAGGAAGACCGTGGTCAAATTCTCTCCCCGGACCAAGGCATTCATAAAGCATCCAAGCCCGATGGCTCCCAGGTCTCCATCCCCCTGTACAGTGAGCACCATTGCATCAGGATATATCCGCTTGATGGCAGTGGCCATGGCCGGCGCTCTGCCGTGAGGGCAGGATGTCCAATCGATGTCAATCGTCATAGGCGCCCCCCCAAAACTACAGCCGACTCCGGCCAGCCCGATGGCCTTCCCTGCAACTCCAAGCTCTTCAATCACCTCACATATGACCCTGGTTATAATGCCATAATGACATCCCGGACAGTACATCCCGAGGCTTTGGAGCCTCAACCCTGGCCTTCCTGTGACTTTCTTGACATCACTCGATTTATCTTTCATTTAATTTCTCCACCTCTTCTATTACTCTTTCAGGATGGATTATTCCACCGCCCCCGACATTGTGCCTTCCCCACATTCCCAGCAGATGAACCGGAACCCGGCCCTTGACGGAAGCCTCAACATCTTCGACCAGCTGGCCCTGACTGTCTTCTACAACCAAAACCCTCCCTGCCTTTGACGCCCCCTCAGCAATAGCCTCAACAGGAAATGGCCAAAGGGTTATGGGACGAAACAACCCCAATTTAAACCCTTTTGCCCTCCCCATATCTACTGCGCCCCTGGCTATCCTCGCAGACGAACCATAGGCTACTATAAGCAAGTCACAGTCATCAGCCAGGTACTTCTCGTATCTGACCTCAGCCCGTTTTATCTCCGCATACTTCTCTATGAGTTTCATATGATAGTTGAGTATCCCCTGATAAGTAAAAAAGGCGGCAACATGAGTGACGCGGTTCCCACCCCTTTTCTCCTTACCGGTGAGCGCCCACTCCTTCTCAGGGAGAGGACCGAAATCCAAGGTTCTTAACTCAATAGGTTCTTCGGTCTGACCCAATATGAAATCCGTGATCACCATAACAGGTCCCCGGTACTTATCTGCTAAAAAAAAGGCAAGCTGCATCAGATCAAAGATCTCTTGCCCTGATGCCGGAGCCAACACGATGGCGTGGTAGCCGCCATGTCCACATCCTTTTGTGACTTGCAGATAATCGGTCTGTGCGCCCTGCCCTCCTGTTCCAATACCCGGCCCCATGCGCACAACATCAACAATAACAGCGGGGATTTCCTGTTCCGCCAAATATGACATCCCCTCGGCCATGAGACTCAAACCCGGACTAGATGTGGATGTCATTATTCTCTTTCCGGTCAGCCCGCCTCCGTAGACCATGTAAATGGAACCACTTTCACTTTCACTTTGAACATAGATTCCGCCTATCTTGGGCAATTCCTTAGACATATACTCCGGGATCTCGCTTTGCGGCGT
Source organism: Deltaproteobacteria bacterium (assembly GCA_030643245.1). Lineage (GTDB taxonomy): Bacteria > Desulfobacterota > UBA8473 > UBA8473 > UBA8473 > JAUXHQ01. The sequence goes on along the minus strand of DAOWME010000017.1, from coordinate 692 downwards.
AATTGGATATCCAAAAAAATACTTGCAGCCGGCCTGAATTGCCCCCCTGGCTACTGCGTTATTCCCAGAAACAAGAATCCTCTCTGACATGGCTTTCTTCCTTCTCTCTTAATATGAGAACCTCTTCCCCAAATTCGTTCAAACACTAATTCTCAATATACCTATAAACGTCTATGGTGCATTCAGGGCACATCCAGCCACAAATTCCACAGCCGGTACACTCATCTTCATTTACAAAGATCGGCAAAAGATATCCGTTTGGATTGATTTTATCTGTGGAGATCTCTATGCAATCCTTTGCACAAAACTTCACGCAGAGTTGACAACCCTTGCAATATTCTTCAATAATCTCTATCCTCCCTCTGGCCATTGAAATTTTCCCCCATATCTAAATAACAATAAGTATACGATACCTTAATTTTAACAATCACTTGAGAATCAACATGTTCATGAAACATGAATACTACGGTTGAGTTCACTTGTCAAGATTTTTGGTGAAAGAAAATCTACCGGTTTTCTTTAAATTCATTTATGCGTAAGGGACGGGGACTAAATAACTTCCTCAAGTTGGCGCTCAGATTTAGGTTAGATTTGTTCGATCTGAAAACGCAAAACCGCAGGAATAGTCGAACTATTTTGAGGATTTTGTGTTTGAAGATCGGGCAAAGCCTGTCCTCGACCCCGATCGGGGG
>DAOWME010000099.1 GCA_030643245.1 Deltaproteobacteria bacterium | reverse complement strand
TCCCCCTGTTCTTTCTTAACGCTCACTAAAATGCTCAAACAGCTGCACAGATTAAAATTTAACCACCGTTGAATCTGTGCCGAGACCGTTTTTTTATTCGAAAGTGTAAACTACTTTATAGCTTTTATGAAGGATGCCGAATAGTCTTACCTATTTCGAGGATTTTGTGTTTGAAGATCGGGCAAAGATGGCATGAAGATGAGATGTACAAATGGGGAAGTTATTTCGGCCTCGCCCCTAAGCTTGATGCCATCCGCCCATGAGGTGCAGGTGCAGGTGAAAGATTATCTGCCCGCCGCCCCTTTCCACGTTAAAAAAAAGTTTATAACCGGATTCCGAAACCGACTCTTTCTTTGCCATGTCTTTGGCAACCATTATTATTTCGGACACGATCTTTTCATCGTCTTTTGTTAAATCATTGATGCTTCTGATATGCTTCTTGGGAACAATCAGAAGATGAACCGGGGCCTTTGGGTTGATGTCCCTGAATACAACCAAAGTATCATTCTCATATAAAAAATCACTCGAGATTTCTCCATTTACAATCTTGCAAAAAAGACAATCTTCTTCCATGTCAGATCCAGCTCCTTCTTGAATGTTTAATAGTTGTCTCCCTCACACAGGGTTCGTCAAGTAATGTGAGGGTATCTTTTTTAGTTTAGGGACGTGGCCGGTGTATCCTTATAAGAGCATGATGGGGTAAACATCCACTTCCCTCTCATGGTCGGTGTGCTGAGGGATTTTTCAATCTGTTCTAAGAAAGTATCTCTTGGTATTTCCTTTGCCCCGAACCGAATCAAATGGTCTGTCGTAACCTGACAGTCTATCATATCAAAAGATAACTCTTGGAGATGGTTTACAAGGGCGACAAAGGCCACCTTCGAGGCATTGCTTACGCATGTAAACATTGATTCCCCAAAAAAACATCTCCCTATGGACACGCCGTATAATCCACCTGCCAGCTTCCCTTCGTGCCATGCCTCCACCGAATGAGCAAACCCTAATTCGTGCAGTTTGCTGTAAGCCCTTATCATACTGTCAACGATCCAGCTTCCCTCACCATTTTGCCGTGGACATAGTGCGCAGGCAGTTATCACCTGAAGAAAAGCCACGTCCATGGTCACACGGAAGACGCCTCTCCTTATTACCTTTTTCAGGCTCTTTGAAACCCTGACCTCACTGGGGTATAGTACAAGACGTGGATCGGGCGACCACCACATGATGGGTTCTCCATCTGAGAACCACGGGAATATGCCCATGCGGTATGCCAGCAAAAGACGCCTTTCGCTCAGATCACCGCCTACTGCCAGCAGGCCGTCCCTTGAGGCAAGGTGGGGCGGGGGAAATGCTATTTCATCGGACAAAAGAAAGACGGTCATGGAATCGATTTTACCCAGTCTCAACTGTAATCAAACGTCAACTTGTCCCGTTCTACGCCAACCAAAACCTTCCCTCCCTTTTCAAGTTCCCCAAAGAGAATCTGATCTGCCAGAACATCCTTGATCTGCTTCTGTAACAGTCTGACCAGGGGTCTTGCCCCATACCGTGGGTCATATCCCTCTTTTGCCAGCCATCTTCGCGCTTCGGGATATAGATCGAGAGAGACCTTTTTGGCAATCATCTGCTGATTAAGCTCAACAACAAACTTGTCCACTATCTTTTCCATAATTTCCACGGTTAAGGCATTGAAATTAATTATGGCATCGAGCCGGTTTCTGAATTCCGGGCTGAAAAACTTTTCAACAGCTGTCTTGCCCTTTTTCTCTGTGTCATATTGAGCATCCCCAAATCCGATTACCTGTGTGCTCATCTCCCTTGACCCGACATTAGAAGTCATAATAATTATGACATTTCTGAAATCAGCCTTTTTGCCATTGTTGTCTGTGAGGGTTGCGTGATCAAGAACCTGGAGCAGGATATTGAACAAGTCAACGTGGGCCTTCTCTATTTCATCGAAAAGAAGCACGCTGTATGGGTATTTTCGTATGCCGTCCGTTAGGAGGCCGCCCTGTTCAAAGCCCACATAGCCGGGAGGTGCTCCTATCAAGCGAGCTACAGCGTGCTTTTCCATGTATTCACTCATATCAAAACGCAAGAACTGAACACCCATGATTGCCGAAACCTGTCTTGCCACCTCGGTCTTTCCAACACCGGTCGGACCCGTAAATAAAAAAGATCCTATGGGGTGATCGGGTGTGGCAAGGCCGGCACGGGATCGCTTTATGGAAGTAGCAAGCGATTCTATCGCAGCGTCCTGCCCGAACACCACGTGCTTCAGCCTTTCCTCAAAGGTCTCCAATTTAATTTTATCAGACATTGAGACACTCCTTGAGGGTATCCTAGCCATCTTGGCTACAATTTTCTCAATGTCCAAGGGGTGAATCTTCTTTCTGCTGGAGGAACCGGAGAGTCTTATAAATGCCCCGGCTTCGTCTATAACGTCTATGGCCTTGTCCGGGAGATAACGGTCATTGATATGCTTGGCAGATAATTCAGCGGCGGCCTTAAGGGCCTGATCCGCGTAAACAATACCGTGGTGTTCCTCGTAAACGGATTTCAAGCCTTTTAATATCTTAAAGGTCTCTGCAACAGTGGGCTCTGCAACCTCGACCTTCTCAAAACGGCGGGACAGGGCACGATCCTTTTCAAAGTGGTTCTTGTACTCTTCATACGTGGTTGAACCGATGCACCGAAGATCACCTGTTGCAAGAACCGGTTTCAGGATATTCGATGCGTCCATTGACCCACCGCTGGTGGCCCCTGCCCCGACAATCGTGTGGATTTCATCAATGAACAGAATGGCATTCTCTTTCTCTTTGAGTGCGGCAAGAACCCCCTTTAGACGCTGCTCAAAGTCGCCTCGAAATTTGGTCCCGGCCAAGAGAGCCCCGAGATCAAGCAAGTATATACGGACATCCTTAAGTATGTCCGGGACGGCTCCATCTCTTATCCTTATAGCAAGTCCTTCCGCCATTGCGGTTTTCCCGACACCTGGATCTCCCACATAGATAGGGTTGTTCTTGCGCCTTCGGCAGAGGACCTGTATGGTCCGCTCAAGTTCAACTTCACGTCCGATAAGCGGGTCTATCTTTCCCTGTATAGCACGCTCCACCAGGTCAACGGTAAAGACCTCAAGAGGGTTTCTTTTTTGCTTTTCCCCTCCCTTGCGTGTCTTCACAAACCCTCCCTCAACCCCGTTAAAAAGGGCATCGGAAGTGGCATGGGAAATGTAGGTCAAGACACCAAGACGCGTAATACCCTCTTCACTAAGAAAATATGCAGCATAAGAGTCCTCTTCCTGAAAGATGAACGCCAATACATCACCAACAGTAACGTGATGGTTTTCAGCGGAATGTACATGATTAACTGCTCGCTGGATCACTCTCTGGAGACCTATTGTCTGTTGGAGCACGTATTCACTCCCTTCAGGGACACCCTCCATATTTTTATCCAGGAAATTATCAAGGGCATCATTAAGATTCTCAATATCCCCCCCGCAGCCTTCAATAATTTCTGCGCCAGTGGGATCGTAAAGTATGGCAAGGAGCAGATGCTCCACACACACATATTCATGGCGCCTTTTTTGGGCCTCTCTCACTGCAAAACCTAGTGCTGCCTTCAATTCCTTGCTGATCATGGGTCAATCCTTCTCCATGGTACATTTTAGTGGAAAACCTCTGTCCCTGGCTACAGCGTGGACGGCCCCCACCTTGGTTTCTGCTACCTCATGGGTGTAGACGCCGCAAAGTCCAGCCCCTTCCCTGTGGACCTTCAGCATAGTGAGCGTTGCATCTTCCATCGATCTGTTGAAGATCCGCATGAGGATTTCCACAACAAACTCCATTGTGGTGTAGTCATCGTTGTGGATAAACACCTTGTACATGGAAGGTTCTCGGACCTCGTCCCGGGTCTCGGAAATTACTCCCTCCTGTGCATCAGGGTCATATGTGGGCATCTGTGGTTCTCCGATGAGATTGGTTCTTGATATCTTTTAGTTTCCGGATCTCTGCTTCGGTGCCATATTGTTCTTGATATAAAATACACCTCTCCAGGAATTTTATCAAGTCTTTTTGCTGAGATCAACTTTCCCTCTTGCAAGATTAGATTGATATGGTATATTGATAAATTTGTGAATCTCACAGCGATGATGCCTGAGTCTGCTCCACAGGAACATGCGTTTCATCCTTAGGGACGGGGCCGAAATAACTTTCTCAAATTGGCGCTCAGATTTAGGTTAGGTTTGTTCAATCTGAAAGCGGAAAAACGCAGGAATAGTTTGACCTATTTCGAGGATTTTGTGTTTGAAGATCGGGCAAAGATGGCCTGAAAATGAGATGCACAAATGGGGAAGTTGTTTCGGCCTCGTCCCTTAACAACGTGCACGGCAGATAAATAGATCGCGGCCTACGGTTTGGAGTGAAAGCTGCTATTTATGGCCGAAGGATTCAGGTGTCAGTCAGTCATATGGTCAGTAGTACCATACTGTAAGGGAAACCGAAGGACAAGTGAAAGGAAAAGAAGGTGAAGCAATCTTTCCAAACCACAAAGGAAATCATAAATATAGGGTTTGTATCAACCCGGATCGCTGGCACGGACGGGGTGAGCCTGGAGATTAAGAAGTGGACTGATGTGCTGGAGCGAAACCGGTTCTCATGTTTCTTCTTTGCCGGTGAGCTGGATCGTCCGGAAGATAAAAGCTTTCTTGTTGAGGAAGCCCACTTTGAACATCCCGAGATCAAAGAGATCGATGAACATTGCTTTAGAAAAATTGTACGACCTAGCAAAACATCACGGCAGATTCATGCCATAAAGGAGAGGTTGAAAAAGTCACTAAGGAAATTTGTGAAAAATTTCGATATCGATCTCATAATCGCGGAAAATGCCCTTACGATCCCCATGAATGTGCCTCTGGGGCTTGCTATCACCGAGTTTATTGCTGAGACAGCAACACCGGCCATTGCCCATCACCACGATTTTTTCTGGGAGCGGGAGAGGTTCCTGGTAACTTCCATCAACGATTTACTGCAGGCAGCCTTCCCTCCGGGCCTTCCTTCAATACAGCATGTGGTGATCAATTCCATAGCCTCGAATATGTTGAGCTACCGGGTTGGCCTGTCCAATATTGTGATCCCCAACGTATATGACTATTCAAAACCGCCTGAGGAGCCTGATCCGGAGACTATCAGGAGACTGAGGGAGGAAATCGGCCTCCGGAAGGGTGATCCATTAATCCTTCAGCCTACGCGTCTTGTGCCGAGAAAATGGATCGAGCGCTCCATTGAGATGGTAGCTCAAATCAACCTACGTCGGCCAATGCTCGTTGTATCGCACGCGTCAGGTGATGAAGGGGGTGACTATGCTGCTAGAATAAAGCAATATGCAAGACTACATAACGTCGAGATCGCATATATAAATCACTTGATCGGACCCGACGGGATAGATAACGAAGATGGTAACACGAAGTATACGATAGCCGACATATACGAGGCTGCGGATTTCGTTACCTATCCGTCAGGATATGAGGGTTTTGGTAATGCATTCCTGGAAGCCATCTACCATAAGAAGCCCATAGTCGTGAACAGATACTCGGTATTCATTGCCGATATTGAGCCTAAAGGGTTCAGGCTTTCACTTATTGACGGGTTTGTTTCAAGTGAAACCATCAAACAGATAATGATTGTACTGAATGACGAACAGTTACGAAAGGATATGGCAGAAACCAACTATTGCCTTGCGGGAATACATTTTTCCTACGAGATGCTCGAAAAACTTCTCTGCGGAGTCATAGAAAGGTTTTAGAAAGGGTATGAAGAAACCTGATATAAACCGGTTGAGGATCGCTGTGCTCCACTATTCATGTCCCAATGTGGTTGGAGGGGTTGAAGAGGTAATTAGACAGCAGGCCGCGCTCTTTCATCGATTGGGTCATGAGGTTAAGGTCATTGCAGGTATGGGGGACGTCTACACAGATGATTTTCCCGTCATCATCAACCCCCTCTTCTCGTCTATGGATCCATCGGTAATGAAGGCACATCAGGATCTCATAAAGCGGGGTGATCGCGTCAAGTTGGATCAATTGACTGAGATCATGCGCGTGGAGTTGCTGCAGGAGCTGAAATCCTTTGATTTTCTTATCGCCCACAATGTGATGTCTATGGCCTATAACCTTCCACTGGCCCATACGGTAATGAAGGTGGCGAAATCCCGAAAAAAATCTGTGATCAGCTGGAATCACGACTCTCCGTATTTTTATCCTGATTGCCTCGATGTATATCATCAGGACCCCTGGAACATCATGAGGACCGCTTTTCCCTTTATCAACTATGTCTGTATCTCTGAGCCAAGACATGAACAGTTCACGGAGCTTTACAATACCGATGTTGAGATAACGGTCGTTCCGGATGGAATCGAGCCACCGGATTTTATCCAGGTTTCAAAACAGTTGCGGCAATTTATTTATGAGCAGAGACTATACGAGGCCGATCTAGTTATGGTTCATCCTGCAAGGTTGATCCCGCGAAAGAATATAGAACTCGGTCTCAGGGTGGTTCATTCCATGAAAAAAAGAGGGGTTAAGGTCCGCTACATCGTTACCGGCTCTTATGACCCTCATGAACCAAAGAATGTTAAGTATTATCGAAAGCTGAAGAACCTATCCAAAGAACTCGATACGTCACGGGAGGTTATCTTTGTTACAGACTATAGGCTGAACATCGGGGAAAAGATTATAGCGGACCAAAAATTCATACGGGATTTGTATCTGGTTGCCGACCTCCTTTTTATGCCGAGCCATTCTGAAGGGTTTGGTCTGCCTTTACTCGAAGCCGGTCTGCTCAAACTACCGGTTGCATGTTCATACATCCCGACATTCACGGAAATAGGCGGAGATTATGTCTGCACATTTTCGAATAGCGACGACCATGACAGTATTGCTGAAAAAATCCTGCGGTTTCTTGAGAAGCTCGCCACACACGTACTGTACAGAAAGGTAATCGAAGGCTATGCCTGCGAGTCCCTCTATAAAAATTGTTTAAAGCCGATGCTGATGCGGATAATAGGCAATATGTAGGGGGGGCGTGTGGAGATAAGATAGTTCGTCAAGGACAAGGAAGATGAAAATTTTGACCCGTGCAGTTGAGCAGGACTACCGCTTGCCGGCGCTTAACTCAACTCTATTGATTGAATCATCAGAGACACTTCAAGACACTGGATTTGTGTAACTGCATAGGCCGAAAAAGTTATCGGCCTTTTGGAAATAGGATGAGGAATTTTCGGCATCCTTCATACATTGGTTTACACTTTTTAAATTATGGCTGCTTCAACGGTGCCGAGACCGTTTTTTTATTAGAAAGTGTAAACTACTTTGAAGCTTTTATGAAGGATGCCGAATTTTCAGGTTATAGATTGTCTGCATGAAGAAAGGGGCGGCCAGTATGGAGGATAAGTTTGAAAAACTTGCAAAGGCCTATAAAGAAGGAACGAGTCGACTCAAGACCTGGTCAGGGTTTGAGGTAAAAGAGGTATATAAGCCCTCGGATATGGAAGGGATTAACTATGGCCGGGACATAGGAGCACCGGGTGAGTATCCTTTTACACGGGGGATACACGCCGATATGTTTAGGGGGAGGATCTGGACAAAACGTGAAGTCTGCGGTTACGGTACCCCTGAGGATGTCAATAGCAGGGTCAAGTATCTCATTGAACAGGGGCAGACCGGATTGAATGTGATCTTTGATCTTCCGACAAACTTTGGGATTGATTCCGACCATCCCTTTGCCGAAGGGGATGTAGGTGTATTGGGCATGCCGTACAATTCATTGTCCGATATGGAGAAACTGATGGATAAGATCCCCATGGAGACGGTGAGCATGTCTTTAATCGCCTCCTCTTGCAGCGCTCCGGTGGTAATGTCGCAGTATGTTGCCCTCGGCAGAAAAAGGAAGTTAGACATATCGAAGTTTAGAGGGACCATACAGAACGACCCGGCACATCATTACTACAGCGGGTACAGGGACAAATTCCTACCCATCAATGTGATGGTAGAAAATGCTATAGATATCGTAGAATACTGCGCGAGATATATGCCGTCGTGGTATACTATGAACATAAATATGTATGACTTGCGGGAGCAAGGTCTCAATGCTGCTCAAGAGGTTGCCTTTGGCTCGGCTTTCGCCATTGATTACGTTGAGAAAAGTCTGGCCAGAGGATTGGACGTAGACAGTTTTGCCCCGAGGATTGCCTTCTATTGTTCTGCTCACATAGATTTTTTCGAAGAGATAGCAAAACTCCGGGCTTGCCGCAGGCTCTGGGCAAGGATAATGAAGGAGAGGTTCGGCGCGAAGGACCCCAAATCATGGAAGTTCAAATTCGGTGTTCATACGGCCGGTTGCTCGCTGGTTCCCCAACAGCCCCTAAATAATATCATCCGAGTAGCTTACGAAGCGATGGCCGCTGTTTTGGGAGGCGTGCAGTCCCTACATTGCTGTTCGTTTGATGAACCCATCTGCCTGCCGACGGAACAGTCTCACATGCTGGCCTTGCGAACTCAGCAGATACTGGCATATGAAACAGGGGTGGCAAATGTGGCCGACCCCCTGGCAGGCTCCTATTATATTGAAAATCTTACCAAGAGAATCGAAGAAGAGGCCTTGACCATTATGGCGGATATCGAGGAGATAGGCGGCATGGTTGAGGCAGTGAAGAGGGGTTGGTACGATAACGAGATAGAGAAGGGTTCCCTCGATTATCAGAGAGAGGTAGAGGATAAGGAAAGGATTGTGGTAGGGGTAAATGATTTTACCATACCTCCTGAAGAGGACACAAAGGAGGAAGTTCATGTAACGCCACCTGAATCGATTTCAAGACAGATAACCAATGTGAAAGAGCTCAAGAAAACGAGAGACAATGATAAGGTTAAGAAATACCTGGACATTTTGTATACTAAGGCCATGGAGAAAGAGAAGAGGAAGAATTTGCTTCCCTTCATAATAGATGCCACCTCCGTTTACGCCACCATAGGCGAGATTTTGGGGACTATACGGATGGCTAATGGTTTGAGTTATGATCCGTTTGATTTGGTAAAACCGCCGTTTTGAGGAGCGAGTGAATAACTTCGACCTGTGCAGTTGGGCAGGTTTACCCTTTAACGCAATCCTGTTATCTGGATCGTCAGAGACACTTTAAGACACTAGGTTTGTGTAACTGCACAAATTGAACAACTTCAAGCCGCGTCCCTAGGGAAGAATGGAAATGGTTATGGGTTCGAACAAAAGGTTAAAGGTGCTGATCGCCAAGGTCGGTTTGGATGGCCACGACAGGGGGGCCAGGGTGATAAGTCAGATGCTGAGAGATAAAGGTATGGAGGTAGTCTATACAGGGACTCTCCAGACGCCCCAGACGGTTGTCAAGACTGCCGAAGAAGAAGATGTGGATGTTATCGGATTAAGCTTTCTGGCCGGCGGACATCTTGTTCACAGTAAGAATGTAATAGACCTTCTTAAAGAAAAAAAACTCGACGACATACTTGTAATACTGGGGGGAGTAATCCCAAAACAAGACATCCCTCTCCTCAAGGAACTCGGTGTGAGTGGGATCTTCAGGGCGGACTCCTCCATAGAGTCGGTCGTCAAGCATATCCGTGAAAATACGTAGTCTTGCTCCTTGCCAAGAACTACAACATATAGTATAAAGGGTCTGGCATCCTTCATTTGCCCGTTTACACTTTTAGAACGTGTAACTTTTTGCGTCACCGTAATAAATATAAACTACTTATAAAGTTACGTGAAAGATGCCGGAAATTACATAATTAGTTTCCATTTGGAAATGGCCCTATTCTAAAACCTACTGTACCAGTCTGCGGGATTGTTTATGCGGTATGTGTTATATGTCGTCGCATAATCCCG
>DAOWME010000184.1 GCA_030643245.1 Deltaproteobacteria bacterium | reverse complement strand
GGATGGTACCCTCCCTCTTGGTGATATTTGAAGGCTGGAATTTATTTTTCCAACCGTATTTCCAACCTTAAACGAATATATCATGGTAAAAAGAGGTAAGTCAAAGTAATAGTAAAAGTGAGAAAGTCCTTTATAGTAGGATGTTTAGGTAATGTCAGGCAAAAAGAGGTAAACCAGCATTTTCGGCCTCTCACGCCGAAAACACGGGTTCGATTCCCGTTGGGACTACCATATCAAGCGAAACCCCTTGATCCTTTTTAGTTGCATCAAGGGGTTTTTTTTGGTTTACACTTTAATTGTATCGCTCCAGTTTTCAGGTGTCAGTATTCAGGTTTCAGGCCTCGTGTTTCTCTTTCCTGACACCGAAAACCCATGTAAGGGGCAATTTACATCAATACTGCGAACCATAGGGGAGGGAACGAATGAATGTCGTTGAACAGATGAGGCTATTCCTTGAGCCTAAAAGTGTCGCACTGGTTGGGGTGTCCTCCCGTACCGGAGAACAGGCCTTCAATCTGATGGAGACGATACTCGGTCTTGGGTACCCGGGGGATATATACCCGGTAAATCCCAGGTCCACCGAGATTTTGGGCAAAAAAACCCATTCAAGGATTAGAGAAATTGATGGAGAGGTTGATCTTGCCGTCATATCCACTCCGAGGTCTGAGGTGCCTGGTATCATTGAAGAATGCATAGGAAAAGGGATAAAAGCCATAATAATCGTAGGTCAGGGTTTTGCCGATGCCAGGGATGAAGTTGGCAAGCAGTTGCAGGAAAAGATAACAGATATTATCAGAGGCACTGACACTAGGATAATAGGCCCGAATACCATGGGGGTCGCCAACCCATTCATCGACTTCAGCACGTCTTTTGGCAAACAGCCGGAGATGAAAAGGCTTCCCATAGGAATCATCTGCCAGACCGGTATGTTTTTCGGCAGCTTTCCGGACCTGAACATATTGGGCAAAGGGATTGATTTAGGTAATGCCTGTGATGTTGATTTTGCCGATTGTTTAGAGTATTTCGAAGAGGATCAGGATACGGAGATAATATTCCTTCACATTGAAGGGATAAAGAATGGCAGAAGGTTCATGGAAGTGGCAAAACGTGTTGCCGGAAAGAAGCCGATACTGGCCCTGAAGACAGGGACTTCGCCTCGTTCAGCAAAGGTGGCGCAATCCCATACGGGCTCAATAATAGGTAGGGACGAAATCCTGGAAACGGCCTTTAAACAATGCGGAATAATAAGGGTAGGTGATTTTGATGAGATTGCCGACCTGATAAAGGCCTTTTCTTACCTGCCCTTGATGAAAGGCAGATCCGTGGGAATAGTCTCCCTTAGCGGTGGAATCGGGCTGATGGCCCTTGATGCATGTGAAGAATACCGATTGGACGCCCCGGAATTTTCCCGGGAGACAAGAGAGAGAATTATCAATATTTCACCTGACTGGCTTGCAGTAAACAATCCGGTAGATATTTGGCCGGCCATGGGAATTTCAAAGCGGCCCTTCGGGGAGGTCCTTAGATCAACCATAGAGTCTCTTATGGCTGACAAACGAATCCATGCGGTCTTGCTCATTGTTGGGGCCTGGTTTGAGTTCATATCCCCCCCATTTTCGGAGATTGTAATGGAGATAGCTGACAAGTTCAAGGATAAACCTATTGCCTGGGCGCCATATGAAGGCTGGTTGTATCATATCACAGCCAGGGAAATAGAAGACAGAGTAAAGCAACATGGAAGAGTGGCGGTCTTCTCTTCCCCGAGAAGGGCATTGATGGCTTTATCGAGGATGGCGGACTACTCGGAATTTATAAGATCGGAAAGTAGATGAGGCATACATAATGGCAGAAAAGCAGATACTGATGGCTTCGTCCCAGTTGACGAGATAAGAACGCTGAGAACCGATTTGATGAATTGAAGGACTGGACGTCGGGGACGGATATCATCTACTCCGATATCCTGGGCAAAAGAAGGGTAAAAGTCGTACCTTCACCTTCTCTGCTCTTCACACTGATGGACCCGTGGTGGGCTTCTATTATACTTTTGACGATGGGCAGACCCAGGCCGGTGCCGATAATCGTTCTGGTTTCGGGGTTTTTGACCCTGTAAAACCTATCGAAGATTCTCGGAAGGTCTTTTTTAGGGATGCCTATGCCGGTATCGGCAATGTCCACTCGCAGAAATTCTCCGTGGCTGAGGACGCTTACGGTGACACCTCCCCCTTCCACATTATACTTTATGGCATTACTGATAAGATTGATGAACACATCCTCCATGTTTTCTCTATCTGCGTTTACCAGTGGAAGGTGATCACTTGTCTCCAGGTTCAACCTTATCCCCTTTGCCTCTGCTTCAGGTTCCATTAGCTGGCATACCTTTTCCAATATATCTTGCAACACGGTGGATTCCTTGTGTTGGACCACAATGCCTGAATCAAGCTTAGAGACATCGAGGAGATCCTTTATCAAGTCGAGGATGCCCGTTGTCCTTTCTTTCGCCCGAGTCAGCATCCGTGCCTGCTTCTCCGTAATCGAGCCTGCCATACCTTCTTCTATTACAGACAACTGTTGTTGTATTGCAGAGACCGGGGCCCTCAATTCATGGGAAACCATCGTCAGAAAATCCGATTTCATATCGTTGATCTGTTTTTCCTGGGTTATGTCATGGAGAACCGTCACGGACCCCATTGTTTCACCGTCTTCATTGAGAACAGGTGCCGTATTAGTCCTCAAAAAGACCTTTCCCGATTCCTCGCTGGAGGTTATCTCCTGCGATATCTCAACGTACCTGGATTTTTCCGTATCCAGGGCCTCGGTAACGGCCCGGGCAAGGTCTTCGTTATTAATACACCGGCGCAATGATTCGTCTATTATCTGCAATCCCTCAATTCCTAATAGCCTTGTTGCTGCCGGGTTATGCAGAACGATTCGACTTTCCCGGTCAGTTACCAATACGCCATCGACCATGCAGTTGATGATCGTAGTGATCCTGCTCTTTTCATCCGCCACATCCCGGAGGCTTTTTTCCCTCTCATTCCTCAGGTTCTCCGCTTCCTTTAAAAGTGACTTCCTCTCCAGAGCGCGTTCTACAACGATTCTCAACTGGTCCGGCGTAAAAGGCTTGGCTATAAAATCATAAGCTCCCCCTTTCATCGCGTCCACTGCTGATTCTACTGTCGCATATCCGGTAATTACGATGACGCTCAGCGCCTGATCGATGCGGCTTACAGCGTCCAATACCTCCATACCGCTGATCCCCGGCATCATAAGATCCAAAAGGAGGATATCGAAGGGCTCGTCTTCGGTACGTATAAGATCAAGACCCGCCTCACCATTTTCAACGGTCTTGACCCGACAACCCTCTTTTGTCAGTATCCGTGCGCATCCATCCCTTATAACGGCCTCGTCATCTATGACGAGGATCTTTGCATCATTCAACATGTGATGGTTTCTCCCCTGGCCTTCCGAGTACCGGCAACCCCTTACCCACCACCACTGAGTTCTTTAGACTATTGTAACAGGGCCTCAGCCCGTTTTGCTAATTCAGAAGGCGCCACCGGCTTGTCAATATAATCATCCGCCTCTATCTCCATACCCATCCTTTGCGTGTATTTTGTCGTAGGTATATTAGAAGCAACAGCGGTTAGCAGGAGTATGGGTATTGAATTGTACTCGGGGTCAGCCTTGAGTTCGTGACAGACAGCGTAACCATCCTTGTTTGGCATCATCACGTCGAGGATGATCAAGTCAGGTGATTCCTCCTTAGCTTTCCGGAGTCCCTCAACCCCATCGTACGCGGTGATTACCTCGTAACTCCGATTTTCCAGTATCATCCTAAGTGATTCCACAAAATCGGAATCATCATCGACCACGAGGACCCTTGGCATTTTTTCCATGGCATTTTACCTCCTTTCATATTATTTACGGACCAAACCTTCAGTCTTGAGTCTTTAACGCCGGGAAGATCCCCGACATTTCAATAATCTCGGGTACCAGTTCTTCCTTGCCGATGGCCATTATGTGTACCCCGTCGCACATCTTCTCCTCCCAAATCTGCTTGATCATCCGGCCCGCAATCTCTATCCCCTTTGCCAGAGCCCCACCTTTGGGCGCGGATGCCATCTCATCAATCAAACTTTGCGGCACACTGACACCCGCCACATTCTTGTTCATGAACCGGGCCATGGGCGCTGACGTGAGCAGGATGACACCGGCGAGGATTTTCGCGGGGAACCCTCTCGCATATTCCATGAATCTCTTAAAATTATCGAGATCGTACACTGCCTGGGTCTGGATAAACTCGGCCCCTGCCTCTATCTTTTTTTCAAATTTAATGAGCTGAGGTTCAATGGGGTTTGCCTCGGGGGTTACAATAGCCCCCGCACAGAACGACACAGCCCCGTCCAGGTTATTGCCTCCCATGTCCTTACCTTTTTCCATTAACCTGATGGTAGCCAAGAGCTGGCTCGAATCCACATCGAAGACGGACTTAGCCTCCTTGTGGTCTCCCAGGACGATCGAATCCCCTGTAAGACAGAGGACATTATTGATCCCTCTACTGGAAGCAAAAAGTAAATCCGCCTCAAGCGCCATTCGGTTCCGATCCCTGCAGGTCATCTGTAATATAGGCTCACCACCCATTTCCTTCACCAGGAGGGCCCCTCCAAGGGAAGGAAATCGCATGACCGAACTCTGATGATCGGTAACATTCATTGCATCCACCTTGTCTTTTAACAACTCAACATGGTGGGCCATCTTCTCCAGATTTGTCCCCTTTGGCGGGGCCACCTCAGATGTAATTACAAATTTTCCCGATTTCAGCGCATCTTTAAAAGAGGAAGACATAAACCACCTCGCTTGTCTAAAGTATGAATTTCCCCGGTGAAGGTTCCCCCTGATGATTTCTAGGTTTTTGAAGCTTTCTCATGCCATCGAGCCGGCCAAGTTCGTTCAATCGATTATATATCAGGGTCCAGGCGCAATCCTTGGCATTATCTATCTCACACTTTCCGTCATTGGTACCCCCACACGGCCCATTCACAAGTCCCTTATGACAGGATGTTACAGGACAGATCCCACCGGTCTCGCCGAGGATACAGGTTCCGCACTGGGCGCATACCTCGTCAAATTGACCCAAAGCCGTTTCCTTCCCGATAAAGAGGGTATCAAGGGCAGGCACAACGAGCTTTTTCAACTGTTTTGCGATAGTTTGAACACCAAAGGCACAGGTCATGATAAGAAGGGCATCCGCCTGGTCGATCTGTTGGCCATGTTCATTCAGAGCCTCTGCTGTCATATTGTCACAAGCGACAGGCAATACCAGATCTCCGGTGATCAGCTTACCCTTATTTGCCAGATGTTCTTTCATGACGTTCACTTCTGTCCGGCCACCGGTATGTGTCAGTGTAACGCACGTGCCACAGCCTATGACGAAAATCCTTCCCAATCCGCTCAGGAGTTGATCGATCTCCTCTTCCGACTTCTGTTGTGTAATGGATCTGATCATATCTCTGACCTCTCCTTCTCCAGATCGCATCTGAGACACCGCATGGCCTCATGGTGAGCCTCTTCTTCGGAAAATCCTTTTTCAACCTCACGGAAGTCTTTCACCCTTTGCTCCGCTCTCTCCACTTCGATCCGGACCCTTGGTTGTTCTTCAGATGTTTCCTCATCCAGGGCCAGCCCTATATCCTCCCTCATGGATGTCTTCTCATCGATGATCTCTATGCGGCTGCTATCCCCTTGAAGATATCTGTCGACCGCAAGCGCCGCTCTCCTTCCTGAGGCTATAGCTTTTATAACAGTACTTGGGCCGGTCGTGAAATCGCCCCCTGAGAAGATACCGGGTATGTTGGTGGCGAGCCTGTTTTTATCTACCTCAAGGCTGCCCCACAGAGCCCTCTCAAGCCGACTGTCATCAGACAAGAAATTGATGTCAGGCGCCTGTCCCACGGAAATAATGACAGATTCAGCCTCAACCACCTGGGCCGACCCCTCATCAATACTCAAATGGGAACCGCCCTCTTCATCAAAGACGGTCATACTCCGCACAAACTCCAAGCCCGTGACCTTGCCATTTTGATGTATGATCCGCTTTGGCGCCCATAGAGGGTTGATAACGATCCCTTCTTCCAGGGCTTCATCAATATCTCT
>DAOWME010000206.1 GCA_030643245.1 Deltaproteobacteria bacterium | reverse complement strand
GTTATTGTGTTGACACCTGAGTTGATTTTTGATATTTTTGACGAAACTTCTTTAAGGATTAACTGTTTATATAGGAGGCAAGAAAGCTATGGCCAATGGCGGTAAGGACTGGGGGCAGTCCCCCCCGGATATTGAAGAGATCATCATCAACCTTAAGAATAAACTCGTAGGAAAGTTCCCCATAGGTTATATTTTAATTGGGATTGCGGTTTTGGTATGGCTGGCCTCGGGCATCTACATTGTGGCGCCGGATGAGGTCGGGGTGGTAAAGAGGTTTGGCAAGGTGGCCTATACTACAGTGTCCGGCCCGCATTACCACCTGCCGCGGCCCTTTGAGGCAGTCTTGAAACCGAAGGTGACCAAGGTCAGAAGGTTGGAAGTAGGGTTCCGTACCGTAGTAGTGGGCCCACCGGCAAGATACCGGGCGGTTCCCGCGGAGTCATTGATGCTTACTGGCGACGAGAATATAGTGAATATGCAGTTCATTGTCCAGTACAAGATAAAGGATGCCGCTAACTACCTGTTCAATCTCAAGGAACCTGATAGGACAGTGAAAAAGGCTTCTGAAGCGGCTATAAGAGATGTTGTAGGAAAAAACAAGATCAGTGATGCATTGACAGTTGGGAAGTTCCAGATACAGCAAGACACAAAACGTCTTCTGCAGCGTATCTTGGACGAATATAAGGCAGGCATAAGTATTGAGGCTGTCCAGCTCCAGGACGTCCATCCCCCCAAAGAAGTGGTGGCGTCGTTTAAGGATGTTGCAAGCGCCAAGGAAGACAAGATAAAGTTTATCAACGAATCTGAAGGTTATAGAAATGACATCCTTCCCAAAGCCAAGGGGAAGGCATCTCAAATAGTGAATGAGGCCCAGGCATACAGCGAGGCTAAGATCAAGCGGGCAGAGGGTGATGTGAGCAGGTTTACTCAGATATTGAAAGAGTATAGCAAGGCAAGGGATGTGACTAAGAAAAGGCTCTATCTGGAGACCATGGAGGAGATATTTGCGGATATAGAAAAGGTCATTATAGACAGTAAACACGTTGGAAATGTCTTGCCGATCCTCCCGCTCCAAGGGTTAGGATCATTCAAGACCAAAATAACGGGCAGAGAAGAAGGCAGTAAGGTCGGGGAATAGATTTACTGCCTGTAACGAGGTAACGAGTGGAGGATAACTCATGAAAAAGAGTATGTATACTGTTGGTGTTGTGGTTGTGGTTCTTCTGATTGTCACAAATATGACCTTTTACACCGTAGACCAGACGGAATATGCCATCATTATCCAGTTGGGCAAGCCGGTACGGGTGGTACTCGATCCTGGTCTGCACATAAAGATTCCCTTTGTTCAGCAGATCACCTATTTTGATAACCGAGTCCTTGACTATGATGCCGCGCCCGCAGAAGTCTTGACCAAGGACAAGAAAAACCTGGTTGTTGACAATTACTCGAAATGGAAGATAAAGGCGCCGCTGAAATTCTACAAAACCGTCAAAAATGAGGCCGGGGGGCAGTCCCGGCTCGACGATATCATATATTCCCAACTGAGGGTGCAGCTGGGCCTGCATACCCTCAACGAGATCATCTCTGAGGCGAGAGATGACATCATGAAAAAGGTCTCGGCCAAAAGTAATGTGATTGCCGATCGCTACGGTATAGAGGTCGTAGATGTAAGGATAAAGAGGGCCGACCTTCCTCCTGAGAATGAACGGCATGTATTCGAGAGGATGAGAGCGGAGAGGGAGAGACAGGCAATGAAATATAGATCCGAAGGCAGGGAGGCGGCCTTAAAGGTTAAAGCTTCCGCTGATAGGGAGAGGACAGTAATACTGGCGGAGGCCTACAAGACGGCTGAAGAAACAAAGGGAGACGGAGATGGCAAGTCCATAAAGATATATGCCGAAGCATATCAACGAGACCCAAAATTCTATGAATTCATAAGGAGTCTTGAGGCTTACAGGAAATCACTGAAGAAGGGGACTACAATGGTTCTCTCCCCGGAGATGGACTTCTTTAAGTATTTTGGAGAAGAACGGTAACTTTTCACGAAATAATCGGTACGCTTAACACTACAGCGCAGAGTTTGAAGTGACTAAAGTTAAGATATACACGCTAAGACGGCTCTTAAGCAAACAAAATACCTTAACTTTAGCTCACTTCACACTCTAGTTAGGGACGAGGCTGAAATAACTTCCTCAAGTTGGCGCTCAGATTTAGGTTAGATTTGTTCGATCTGAAAGTGCAAAACCGCAGGAATAGTCTGACCTATTTCGAGGATTTTGTGCTTGAAGATCGGGCAAAGATGGCCTGAAGATGAGATGCACTAATGGGGAAGTTATTTCAGCCTCGTCCCTTACTTGTAACTTCTTGGTAAACCGAAAAGTTACGCTATGTCTTGTTCCTTGTCAGGATCGTCACCACGGAATTTGATATGCCCCTTCCACCGACATTATGTTGCAGGCCATAACCCTTCCTGATCTTGACCTGTCTCTTCTCATTTACGCTTGGGTCACCGCCGCCATTTGATTCTCTTACTTCCTCCCTCAATTGCCAGAATAATTCCGCTATCTGTGCAATACCGGTTGCCCCCAAAGGATGCCCTTTTGACATCAAACCACCGCTGGGATTAACTGCAACTATACCGTCCAGGTCCGATTTACCACTCTCAATGAATCCCCCCCCCTCACCCTTTTGGCAGAACCCCAGATCCTCATAGTCGATTATCTCAGTGATAGAAAAACAGTCATGGACCTCCGCCACATCTATGTCGTCAGGCCCAATCCCGGCCATAGCGTATGCCTGTTTAGCCGCCCTAACGGATGCCACAAACTCCGTAAAGTTCTCCTTTTCATGGACATAAAATGTATCGGTCCCCATGCCGAAGCCTGCAACGTATATCGGTTTATCCGTATACTTTTCGGCCAGGTCAGCCCTGCAGATTATTGCCGCGGCCGCTCCGTCTGTCTGAGGACAACAGTCCAAGAGGTTCAGGGGACTGCATACCATTGGTGACTTGAACACGTCTTCTATGGTAATCTCATATCTGTAGTGAGAATACGGATCGTATACGCCGTTTCTATGGTTCTTCACTGCTACCAGGGCCATCTGTTCCTTGGTGGTGCCAAACTCATGCATGTGCCGCATGGCTTGAGGAGCAAACATAGTCATGGCAGTCTCTCCCCGCTGAAGCACAGGGTGCCCCTGGGCAGCCAGAGAGAGCATCTCTGCCGTTGACTTGTCTCGCATCTTTTCCGCCCCCACGACTAAAACCACATCGTAAACCCCGGATGCAACCCCAAGGCACCCGTTCCTGAATCCGTCGCTTCCCGTGGGGCAACCGTTTTCTATATGCGTGCAAGGGATACCCGCGAGTCCGATATTGCCTACCAGGGATACCCCTGCGATGGTCTGGGTGCCATGGGCACCCGGCCTGCAATCTGCGACCCATGCCGCCTCAATGTCTTTCGGGTCGAAGCCTTTATCCACTTGGCTGATGGCGTTTAGATAAGCTTCCTCAACCATGACCTCCCAGTCCTTCTCAAATAATTCTCCAAATGGTATTATTCCAACTCCGACTAACGCTACCTTGTTCCATCCCATCTCTATTCACCTCCCACGGACTTTTTATTGGATTCTTATCGGCCTGAACACATTTCCATACAGGTTTACGTTGTCCTCTGAAGCCAGTTTCCGTAAAACCAATTCTACGGACATATCGATCTTTACATCTTCGGGGGCCATCTCAGTCCCCAATGCTCTATGCCTGACCCCGTCGTCCAGATCACCAATGATGATCGGGAGAGGGGATTCAAAACCCGGCGGCATGTAATAGTTTACACAGAACGTATGCACCTTTCCTCTCCTTTCAAGCATAACCTCCTCGAATTCCGTATTGCTGCATCTTATGCATATCTTCCTCTGAGACGGCGGAAAGTTCACATAACCGCAGTTCAAGCACTTGGCGCCGATCAGTCTATAGAGCTCAGAACCGGCTCTCCACATGAGGGGAGACAGGGGAGAGACCCCCAGTTTTGCGGGTTTCTCGTCCTTTGTGAGGGCGCCCTTGCCCCTCAGATACCGTGGATAGTCTATATATGCCTTGCTCGCCACATATGAATCGTATGTTTTAGATCCGCCCCTTGCCCCCTCCATAGGTTCTCTTATAGAAAAGTAGAGCGCGTCACTTGTACCCGAGCCGTAAGACACGGCCAGAACCTTATTCCCAGGAACCGCACTGTCAAAGATCGATGACAGGCCGATGAATAGGCAGGCGGCGCCCGTATCACCGATGTCCTGAAATATGGACCCCAGTTTCATCTGGTCAGGGGTTACCTTGAGTCTTTTGGCTATCCCGGCGGGAAGTCTTGCGTCCGGTTGTTGAAAGACAACGTGCTGAAACTGGTCGACAGTTAGGCCGGTCTTTGACAGTAACCCCTGTGTGGAATTGAATATGTGGTCCGAATATCCGTATTGTCGAGTAAACCTCGGTTCATAGTCCTTTACGTAGGTGTCTACCTGACTCCTCCAGTTGTCTCTGAAGTTGCTCGAATAGGCATGAACGCATTCAAGGTCAGCAACAGTATCTTTGCCTCCCACTATAAAGGCTGCCGCGCCGCCGCCGAAGAACATCTCCATATTGCTCCCCGGTGAAGCCGGACGATAATCCGAGCCTATTACCAGCCCATATTTGATCCTGCCCGACTCCACTGCGTCTACGCATGCCTTCAGCGCTGCGACCCCCGCCCTTGGTGAAGCTGTGAAGTCCATTACATCGATGTCGTCTCTTGCCCCAAGTGTCTGAGCGATGATCCCTATGGATGAATGTTCGATGTTGGGGGAGGAATCTGTGCTTAAGTATATGGCGTCTATCTCTCTGGGATCATTCAACACGGAATGTTCCAGGGCGTTAAATGATGCCTCTACCGCCATGGTTACGACATCCTCATTCTGGTTAAGAACAGCGTTTTCTCCCTTACCGCGTCCTCCCCACGTTTTCGCTATTTCTTCTCTCTTGATGCGATATCTGGGGATATACACTCCATAACCCACTATTCCAGGTGCCATATTATCTCCTTTGCCTGACGAATTGTAATTAGGACCCATCCATAAGCAGGCATTTTAGGAAATGGGCGGTAACGAGTTTCCAATTCAGAAATGATAAAGTTTTCGCGAGATGAATATAGTACGGGATTATGCGACGACATATAACACATACCGCATAAACAATCCCGCAGACTGGTACAGTAGGTTTTAGAATAGGGCCATTTCCAAATGGAAACTAATTATGTAATTTCCGGCATCTTTCACGTAACTTTATAAGTAGTTT
>DAOWME010000033.1 GCA_030643245.1 Deltaproteobacteria bacterium | reverse complement strand
CAAGACCCCGATTACTCAATACCCTCGTTATCGCAGAAGTCAACGTCGTCTTACCATGATCAACATGACCAATCGTCCCTATATTAACATGCGGCTTAGTCCTCTCAAACTTCTTCTTAGACATGCCTGTTACCTCCTCCTCAGGTACTTCACGCTTTCATACTGACTTCAAAATATCCTCAACAATAGAGGAAGGTACCGGTTCGTAGTGAGAAAACCGCATACTGTATGTGGCTCTACCTTGCGTAGCAGATCGTAAATCAGTGGAATAACCGAACATCTCTGCCAAGGGTACCGAACTATCCAAAACCTTTCCACCTGTCCTGATATCCATATCCAGGATCTTGCCTCTTCTGGAGGTAAGGTTGCCAATGACATCTCCGACAAATTCTTCCGGAGCCACTACCTCAACCTCCATAACGGGTTCCAATAAAATCGGTTTCGCTTTGTTTGCTCCTTTCCTAAAACCTATAGACCCAGCCATCTTAAATGCCAATTCCGATGAATCAACCTCGTGGTAAGAACCATCATATAGTGTGACCTTGACATCTACCACTTGACAACCAGCCAATATTCCCCTCTCCATAGCCTCAACAACACCCTTCTCTACTGCAGATATGTATTCCTTGGGGATCTTTCCCCCGACAATCCCGTTAACAAACTTGAAACCGCCCCCGCGTTCTTGAGGTTCCAATTTAAGACGAACATGCCCGTACTGTCCACGTCCTCCGGACTGACGGATGAACCTGCCCTCTGCTTCAACGGACTCGGTTATCGTCTCCTTGAACGCCACTTGAGGTTTGCCGACATTTGCGGCTACGTTAAATTCCCTGAGCAGTCTATCCACAATTATCTCTAGGTGCAACTCGCCCATTCCGGAAATAATGGTCTGGTTTGTCTCGTCATCTATGCGAATCCTGAAAGATGGATCCTCCTCAGCCAATTTATTGAGCGAAGCCGACATTTTATCTTGATCGGCCTTGGTCCTTGGCTCAATTGCAATAGAAATCACGGGCTCAGGAAATTCCATCGATTCCAAGATAACCGGATGATTCTTATCACAAAGGGTATCACCTGTTCCGGTATTCTTTAGCCCAACAGCTACAGCTATATCCCCGGCATACACCCCTTTGGTCTCTTCCCTTTTGTTGGCATGTATCTTTAAAAGCCTGCCAATCCTCTCCTTCTTAGCCTTGTTAGGGTTATAAACGTACGCTCCACTCTTAAGGGATCCTGAATAAACCCTAAGGAAATACTGTCGACCTACGAACGGATCATTCATAATCTTGAAAGCCAGAGCTGAGAAGGGGGCATCATCGTCAGCATACCTGGTCACTTCCCCATAATCGGCATCGGTACTGTGTCCCTTAACCGGAGGAACATCTTCGGGGGAGGGGAGGTAATCAATAATACCATCCAATAAGGGTTGTATCCCTTTGTTTTTAAATGCCGCACCACAAAATACAGGAACCATTTCGTTAGCTATAGTGGCATTTCTAATGGATTTCTTGATCTCATTATCTTCGATAACATCCCCTGACAGGTACCTTTCCAGTAATACTTCGTCCCGTTCCACGGCAGTTTCAAAGAGCTTATTTCTGTACTCCAGAGCAAGATCTGTCAAATCCTCAGGAACACCCTCCTCTTTGAATTGTGCGCCTAGGGTGCTTTCATCGTAAACCAAGGCCTTCATTTTAACAAGGTCAATAACACCTTTAAAATTCGCCTCTTTGCCTATCGGCAACTGAAGCACGATTGGATTGGCCTGTAATCTATCATCCATCATCTCGACCACTCGGAAGAAATCTGCCCCCACCCTATCCATCTTATTGACAAATGCGATCCTTGGAATGCTATAGTTATTTGCCTGTCTCCAAACGGTCTCTGATTGTGGCTCAACTCCTCCGACCGAGCAGAACACAGTTACTGATCCGTCCAAAACGCGTAAAGACCTCTCAACCTCTATAGTAAAATCGACATGTCCCGGCGTATCGATTATGTTGATTCTGTTATTTTTCCACGAACAGGTGGTGGCCGCAGAGGTTATGGTAATACCCCTCTCTTGTTCCTGTTCCATCCAATCCATAATGGCTGCCCCATCATGTACTTCGCCCATCTTATATGAAACACCCGTATAATACAATATTCTCTCGGTAGTTGTCGTCTTCCCCGCATCTATGTGGGCCATGATCCCTATATTTCTTGTCTTTTCTATTGGAACCAATCTCGCCAACTTCCTGCCAACCTCGAAAATAAAAAAAGGGATTCAAACCATGACTCAATATGTAAACTAAAAAGGCTGAAAACAATCAGGACTCCTTATCCAGCTTAAGAATCATTCCAATTGTTGAGTCAACGCTTTCTTTCTACCATCGGTAATGGGCAAAAGCTTTATTAGCTTCAGCCATCTTGTGAACATCTTCCTTCTTTTTAACGGACGCGCCACGATTCTTTTCGGCATCCATTAATTCAGCGGCCAGCCTTTCCACCATCGTCTTTTCTTGTCTCTTCCTGGCAAAACCGATTAACCACCTTATGGCCAGTGCCATCCTCCGTCCTGACCTCACCTCCACAGGCACCTGGTATGTTGACCCACCAATTCGACGGGATTTAACCTCAATAAACGGCTTAACATTATCCAACGCCTTTTGAAAAATTTTAACAG
This sequence comes from Deltaproteobacteria bacterium, assembly GCA_030643245.1. Lineage (GTDB taxonomy): Bacteria > Desulfobacterota > UBA8473 > UBA8473 > UBA8473 > JAUXHQ01. The sequence goes on along the minus strand of DAOWME010000033.1, from coordinate 15,061 downwards.
GATCGGACTTGGTCCTCTCTCTAATTATGTCAAAGGCGCCGTAAGTAATGCACTCAGCAACACTCTTCTTACCTTTTCGCATTATCACGTTCATGAACTTCGTCACCAGTACATCCTTATACTTAGGGTCCGGCAAAATGTCTCTTTTCGGTACTTCCCTTCTCCTAGGCATCTATCCACCTCATCATAAGTTTGGGACATGAAAGAAATTAATTTCAACAAATCAAATATTTTTCGACCTGTGCTAGTTACACAAACCTGGTGTCTTGAAGTGTCTCCGATGATTCACAATTAAAACAGGATTGCGTTAAGCGGTAGATAAACCTGACCAACTGCACAGGTCGATTTTTTTTGAGGCATTTTATCATCTCGTCTTCTTGGTCCCGTATTTGGAACGGCTTCTCCTCCGGTCTTCAACGCCTCCTGCATCGAGGGTTCCCCTGATAATGTGGTACCTTACCCCAGGTAAGTCCTTAATCCTCCCACCCCTGAGTAGAACCACAGAATGTTCCTGGAGGTTGTGACCGACTCCGGGAATGTAAGAAGTCACCTCCATACCATTGGTCAATCTAACCCTTGCCACTTTTCTCAATGCTGAATTCGGTTTCTTGGGTGTTGAAGTATAGACTCTCGTACAAATGCCTCTCTTCTGCGGCGCGCCCCCCAGAGCAGGAGCGTCCGTTTTCTTCTTAAGCTTCTTGCGACCTTTTCTAACAAGCTGGTTTATAGTAGGCACGTTACCTCCCTTAAGATGTTATATTTAATGTCACTTGGTTATCGGTATGAATCCTAGATGGCAGACTCATTTTTGTGACCTCACCAAATTCCTCTGCCAGATTCCTCTTTTTTTGGTCTTGTGAAATTTAATATCTGAACATCTATAGTGCCCGACTCACAAAGTCATACATATTCGCAGCTATCACCTTATTTGTCAAGCTTTTTATTGATCAACCTTCAATTTTTTCTTCTTCTACCATGGGAACCGCTTCCCCAAGGTCTTCAACATCTATATCCACGTCCCTGTATCCCCGGAAACCTGTTCCAGCGGGGATCAGCCTGCCCATAATCACATTCTCTTTTAGTCCCTTCAATTCATCATATTTGCCTTCGATACTGGCTTGAGTCAACACCCTGGTAGTTTCCTGGAAAGAGGCCGCAGAAATAAAACTGTCGGTGCTCAACGAAGCCTTGGTGATCCCGAGAAGCAGGGGCTCGGCAACCGCGGGATTGCCACTTCCCGCCCTCACCTTTTCGTTCTCCTTTTCAAATATAACCCTCTCCACCTGTTCCCCAACTAGAAAATCTGTATCACCAACCTCTTTTATGCTGACTCTCTTTAGCATCTGCCTTACAATTATTTCAATATGTTTATCGTTTATCTTAACACCTTGGAGACGGTATACCTCTTGGACCTCATCAACAAGATATCTTGCCAACTCCTTCTCTCCCATGATATGCAGGATATCGTGTGGGTTTGCCGGACCATCCATGAGAGCTTCTCCTGCCCTCACCACATCCCCTTCATGAACACTTATATGTTTCCCTTTAGCGATCAGGTATTCCTTTGCTTCACCAACTTCCGGCGTAATCATAACATCTCTCTTGCCCTTAATATCTTGGCCAAAGGAAACGATACCGTCGATCTCGCTTACTACCGCGCACTCTTTCGGCTTCCTCGCTTCAAACAGCTCGGCAACCCTAGGCAATCCTCCCGTAATATCCTTTGTTTTTGTCGTCTCTCTGGGTATTTTGACAATGACATCTCCGGCACTAATCATGTCACCCTCATTTACCACAATATTTGCCTTTACCGGCAGTATGTATCTCGCAAAAGCTTTTGTTCCGGGCAACTTTGCTGTGCGTCCCTTTTCATCCTTTATAGATACCCTGGGACGTGTATCAGGACTCTTCGATTCTATGATTACTTTTCTGGAAAGACCTGTAACCTCATCTACCTGCTCTTGCATCGTCATACCTTCCAGAATATCCCCAAATTTCACCTTCCCCGAAACTTCGGTGATAATTGGATTCGTATACGGGTCCCATTCTGCAAGAAGCTGTCCGGGTTTTGTGTTCTCTTCTTCTTCAACCTTCAGCTTGGCGCCATAAATAAGTGGGTATCGTTCTCTTTCTCTCCCGTTTCCATCGAGTATGCTGATCATACTGTTACGATTCATGACCACCAATCTACCCTCTTTATTCCTGACGCTATTCAAGTTTACGAATTTTATCTTCCCCCCTTTTCTTGACTCGAGAGTGCTCTGCTCGACACGTCTACTGGCCGTTCCACCAATGTGGAAGGTCCTCATAGTCAATTGCGTCCCCGGTTCCCCTATGGATTGGGCGGCTATAACGCCAACGGCTTCACCGAGGTTGACCTTTCTACCCCGCGAAAGGTCCCTGCCATAACACTCCGCACAGATTCCTCTCTTTGCCCGACAGGTCAAGACAGAACGAATCTTTACCCTATCAATACCCACTTCATCGATACTCTTAACCAGATCTTCATCGAGCTCCTGGTTAGCTTTTGCCACCACTTCACCGGTAAAGGGGTCTTTTATATCATCCAAAGCAACTCTTCCCAATATTCGGTCGCCTAATCGCTCAATAATCTCGCCACCTTCTACTAACGATGAGACGTATATCCCATCTAGGGTCCCACAGTCAAGTTCGGTTATAATAGCATCCTGGGCAACATCCACTAACCTGCGGGTCAGATACCCAGAGTTAGCCGTCTTTAAAGCGGTATCCGCCAGTCCCTTCCGGGCCCCGTGAGTGGAGATGAAATACTGAAGAACAGTCAATCCTTCCCTGAAATTTGCTGTAATCGGCGTTTCAATTATTTCTCCTGATGGTTTTGCCATCAACCCTCTCATACCTGCCAACTGACGGATCTGCTGCGCACTTCCCCTGGCTCCGGAATCAGCCATCATAAATATAGGGTTAAAACTAGGCACCTCTCTCTCTTTTCCATCAGAATCGACCACAATGTCAGTACCAAGCTCATGTAACATCTCATCTGCAACGTTCTCAGTGGTCTGTGCCCAGATGTCGATTACCTTATTGTACCTCTCGCCATCTGTTATTAGGCCTTCGGTATACTGGGTTTCGATCCCCTTGATCTCGGCGTTGGACCTTTCCAGGAATTCTTCTTTACTGGAAGGAATGAGCATATCGCTGATTGAAATAGAGAGTCCTGCCTTTGTGGCAAACTCATAACCTAAGCTCTTCAACTTGTCCGACAGAATAACCGTCATCTTGTCGCCACAGAGTCTATAAGTAAGGTCTACTAAGGCACTGAGTTCTTTTTTTGTCATTACCTTATTAATTGCACTGAAAGGAATCTCATCGGGGATTATTTCCTTTAGGAGAATTCTCCCTACTGTTGTGTTAGTTAGTACTCCATCTATCCTTACCACAATCCCGGCATGGAGATCCGCTTCCATACAATCATAGGCCACTCTTACTTCGTAAGGATTAGAGAATACTTTATTTGAACCTTTGACGGACTCCTTTTCTCGGGTCATATAGTAGATGCCCAAGACTATGTCCTGTGTAGGAACGATAATCGGTTTGCCGTTGGACGGGGACAGAACATTGTTTGTAGACATCATCAAGACCCTTGATTCAATCTGTGCCTCCACTGAAAGAGGAACATGAACAGCCATCTGATCCCCATCAAAATCAGCATTAAAAGCCGCACATACCAAAGGGTGTAATTGAATCGCTTTGCCTTCAACCAGAATCGGCTCAAACGCTTGGATCCCCAGTCGATGCAATGTTGGCGCTCTGTTTAGAAGAATCGGATACTCTTTAACTACCTCTTCTAAACTATCCCACACCTCCGGGGTTTCTTTTTCCACCATCTTCTTTGCACTCTTGACAGTAGTCACATATCCCTTTTCGTCTAATTTATGATAAACAAACGGCTTAAAAAGCTCCAAGGCCATCTTTTTGGGAAGTCCACATTGGTGCAACCTCAGTTGGGGACCGATAACAATAACCGAGCGTCCAGAGTAATCAACCCTTTTACCCAAGAGATTCTGCCTAAACCTTCCCTGTTTCCCCTTGAGCATATCGCTCAATGATTTCAGGGGCCTTTTATTTCTCCCTGTAATGGCCCTTCCCCTTCTCCCGTTGTCGAAGAGAACGTCAACGGCCTCTTGAAGCATTCTCTTTTCATTGCTGATTATGATCTCAGGGGCATCCACTTCCAGAAGCCTTTTTAACCTGTTATTCCTGTTAATAACCCTGCGGTAGAGATCATTAAGGTCAGAAGTTGCAAATCGTCCACCGTCCAAAGGCACTAGTGGCCTCAAATCAGGCGGTAATATAGGGATAACCTCTAATATCATCCATTCCGGTTTATTGCCAGACCTCTTGAAGGATTCTACCACTCTCAGCCTCTTAGAGAACTTTTTTCTCTTTGCCTCTGAGGTAGTCTCTTTCATTTCCAAGCGCAGCTCTTTTGATAGTTTGTTTATATCTGCCTTCTTTAGGAGCTCCCTGATAGCTTCAGCGCCCATACCCGCAGAAAAACCGCCACCATGCTCCTCCTTCACTCTTCGGTATCCCTCTTCAGTCAAGAAGTCGCCAACTTTCAGCGGTGCATCCTCCACGTCTGTAACTACATAACATTCAAAATAGAGGACCCTCTCCACCTCTTTCAAAGACATATCTAACAAGGCACCAATCCTGCTTGGAAGACTCTTGAGAAACCAGATATGGGCAACCGGTGAGGCTAACTCTATATGACCCGACCTTTCCCTACGAACTTTCGACTGAATAACCTCAACCCCGCATTTCTCACAGACAACGCCTCGGTGTTTCAACCTTTTATATTTTCCGCAATTACATTCATAGTCCTTTACCGGGCCAAAAATCTTGGCACAGAATAATCCATCCCTTTCCGGCTTAAACGTTCTATAGTTGATTGTCTCCGGCTTCTTTACTTCCCCATGGGACCAAGCCCTAATGGTCTCCGGTGAGGCCAGTGAAATCCTTAAAGAGTTAAAGTTCAAGAGGCTCTTGGGATTTTCAAGCATTCCAAAGGAGTCTTTCATAGTTTATCCTCCTGCGTTTCCCCGTTTGATTGATGACTTTTCAATTCTGGTTCCTCATCCTTATCGTTGTCAGACCCATCCTCATGTACAACCAATTTCACATCTAAAGCGAGGCCCTGGAGTTCGTTGATCAAAACATTGAAGGATTCCGGCAATCCTGACTCCAGAATGTCACCCCCTTTGACTATGGTCTCATATGTTTTAGCCCTCCCCCAGACATCATCAGATTTTACTGTAAGAAACTCCTGCAAACAATATGCGGCGCCGTAAGCTTCTAGTGCCCATACTTCCATTTCCCCTAATCTTTGCCCTCCGAATTGGGCTTTACCTCCCAGTGGTTGCTGGGTAACCAGAGAGTAGGGTCCTATAGAGCGCGCATGAATCTTGTCATCCACCAAGTGATGAAGCTTCATCATATAGATTATCCCTACGGTTACCTTCTGATCAAAAGCTTCTCCTGTCCGTCCGTCATAGAGAATTGTCTTGCCGTCCACCGGTAAACCTGACAATGAAAGCGCCCTTTGTATGTCATCCTCCGTAGCGCCATCAAAAACCGGAGAGGCCATCTTTACACCGCCTTTAAGTTCCTTGGCCAATGTCACTATCTCTTCATCGGTAGCCTTGTCTAAAATTTTATCGATCTCCGAAGAGGAATATATCTCCTTGATCTTCGATCTCAGAGCATCGACACTGTAATTCCTTTCAAGGTAATCACTTATACAATCACCAAGACCTTTGGCAGCCCAACCCAAATGAGTCTCCAGTATCTGCCCCACATTCATCCTCGAAGGAACCCCCAATGGATTCAATACGATGTCCACAGTGGTTCCACCTTCCAAATAGGGCAAGTCTTCCTCCGGCAATATTCTAGAAAGGACCCCCTTGTTCCCATGCCTGCCTGCCATCTTGTCACCAACTGACAGCTTTCTCTTGACAGCCACATTGATCTTCACCATCTTGATTACACCAGGTGAAAGTTCATCGCCCCGTGTTACTCTGCCGACTTTCTGTCCAAAGAGCAACTTAACCAAATCGATCTGTTCATTAAGTGCCTCTAAAATTCCATCAATCTCAGATTCTACATCCTTGCCATCAACAACGGAGATGTCCTTCCATTTGTTAAGAGGAATTTTGGTGACATCTTCCTCTTTTATTACCTGCTTTTTCTCTAACAGGACAACCCCTTTTTTCTCGTTTATCAGTTTCGTAGCCGAGGTTCTTTCAATCAGAAGATTCTTGATCTTATCGGTAGCAGTTTGCTTAATAATTCCAATCTCATCATCCTGGTCTTTTAGCAGTCTCGACACCTCAGAATCCTCATTAGACTTTGTCCTCTCATCTTTTTCCACCCCTCGTCTTGAGAATACCTTGGCGTCAATTACTATGCCTCTGACCCCTGGCGGCACCCTTAATGAAGTGTCTTGAACATCTCTGGCTTTTTCACCGAAGATCGCCCGGAGTAATTTCTCTTCGGGTGAAAGTTGGGTTTCCCCCTTTGGTGTAATCTTTCCCACCAAGATGTCCCCAGACTTAACCTCCGCCCCCATGCGTACGATCCCACTCTCATCGAGATCCTTCAAAGAGTCATCACCCAGATTAGGGATATCTCTTGTAATCTCTTCCTTCCCCAATTTTGTATCCCTGGCAGCTACATCAAACTCTTCTATGTGAATTGAAGTAAAACTATCATCCTTCAACACCTTCTCGCTCATCAGGATTGAGTCTTCAAAATTGTATCCTCCCCATGGCATAAAAGCTACCAGGACATTATGTCCTAAGGCAAGCTCGCCCATGTCTGTTGCCGGACCATCGGCAATAATTTCGCCTTTTCTTATCCCATCTCCGGTATTTACCAAGGGTTTCTGATTAATACATGTATTTTGATTGGATCGCCGGTATTTGACTAAATTGTAAATGTCAACACCCGTCTCCAGCCCTTTGGAGTTTTCTTCTTCAACCCTGACCACAATACGAGAGGAATCCACGTTATCAACCACACCATTTCTTTTTGCTTTAACAGCTAAACCTGAATCTCTCGTAACGACTCTCTCGATCCCCGTTCCTACCAACGGAGCATCCGTTCGCATTAGAGGTACTGCCTGTCGTTGCATATTGGAACCCATAAGCGCCCGGTTAGCATCATCATGCTCCAAAAAGGGGATCAATGAAGCCGCCACACTAACTAGTTGATTTGGAGACACATCCATCAAATCGACTCCCTGTGGTGGAACCATAACAAACTCCCCGCCTTTTCGAGCAGAAATGAACTCTCCGGTGAACCTTCCATCCTCGTTCACTGGAGCATTTGCTTGAGCGATAACATGATCCTCCTCATCTGTTGCCGACAGATATCTGACATTATCCGTCACAACCCCATCAACCACTTCCCTGTAAAGAGTTTCTATGAACCCATATTCATTTACTTTGCCAAAGGTGCTTAAAGAAACGATTAGACCAATATTAGGTCCCTCCGGGGTTTCAATAGGACATATCCTCCCGTAATGGGTGGGGTGGACATCCCTAACTTCAAACCCTGCTCGCTCTCTGGTCAGGCCACCCGGTCCCAATGCACTAAGACGCCGTTTATGAGTAATCTCTGACAGGGGATTCGTCTGATCCATGAATTGAGAGAGTTGACTGCCACCAAAGAACTCTTTAACCACTGCCAAAACGGGCTTCGCGTTAATCAGATCATGGGGCATCAACGTTTCAATCTCTTGTATGCTCATTCTCTCCTTGATGGCCCTTTCCATTCGCACCAAACCAATACGGTATTGATTTTCAAGGAGTTCTCCCACTGATTTCACTCTTCTGTTTCCCAGGTTATCGATATCGTCTACGACCCCTTTTCCATTTCTCAATTCCACCATCACTCTGATGGCTTCGAGAATGTCTTCTCTTCTAAGAGTCCTGTGGTCAATCGGAATATTCACCCCCAACTTGTAATTCAATTTCAACCTGCCCACCTGGGACAGATCATAACGCTTCGTATTAAAGAAGAGATTATCGAAAAAGGAGATAGCGGTCTCCATGTTAGGGGGATCGCTGGGGCGCAGCCTCCGGTAGATTTCAATAATTGCTTCGTCCCTACTCGACATCTTGTCAATCGTCAGCGTATTACGCAGGGACAGGTCCGTACCTGTCCTGCCTGTATAAAGCAAATTAAATTCCTTTATTCCTCTCTCCCTTATCTCCTCAAATTTCTCAGGGGTAATCTCATCGTTACATTTTACGATAACCTCATCTGAATTGGAGTCAATTATGTCATGAGGGCTAATGCCTCCCAACACATCTTCAACATCAATAGGAATATATTTAACCCCTGCATCCACCAGTTTGCGAACCGCGACATTGGTAATCTTTCTATTTTTCTTGACAATCACCTCACCTGTATCAGGATAAATGATATCCTTTGAAGCCTTGTATCCTGGCAACAAGTCCCGGTCCACACGTTTTAAAATATTCTCACCTTCAATTATGATCCGTTCAGATTTATAATAGTAGCTTAATAATTCCTCATCAGAATAGCCTAGGGCCCTCAGTAAAACAGTTGCCGGAATCTTTCGCCGTCTATCAATCCGTACATAAAGGATATCCTTAGGGTCAAATTCAAAGTCTATCCATGAACCCAACTGAGGGATAATCCTGGCAGAATAAAGCAACTTGCCACTGGCATGGGTTTTACCCTTGTCGTGATCAAAAAATATTCCGGGAGATCGATGCAATTGACTGACCACTACCCTCTCAGTCCCATTGATGATAAAGGTTCCATCCTCTGTCATCAGCGGGATCTCCCCAAAATAGACCTCCTGTTCTTTAACATCCCTAATATTTCGGGTCCCTGTCTCATCATCGACATCCCATACAACCAGCCGAACTGTGACCTTTATGGGGATAGCATATGTCATTCCCCTTTGCCGGCATTCATCCACCCCATATTTCGGTTCTCTCAAATCATAGCTCACAAAATCCATTGAGGAAGTCCCGCTGAAATCTTTTATGGGAAACACACTCTTAAATACCTCCTGAAGCCCGATATCTTCGCGGTCCTCAGGCCGGATGTCCCTTTGTAAGAATCTATCATAGGATCTCTTTTGAACATATATAAGGTCAGGGATCTCAGCAACACCTCGAATCCTTGCAAAATTCTTTCGTATTCTATTGTTATTCAATAATACCGAGTGACCCATATTCACTCCTTTTCGTAAGGTACTAAGAAACGGAAATTAAAATAGGATGGATTTTGGGGTTGGCACTCATCTGTCGATCATGCGGTCGAAAATCGAGAATATAAAAGATCGTAAATAGGGAATCGCTCTTTATTCTATTCACGCCTCCCGATTTCCGAATCACAGATCCTTAGAACTCACAATATACGGTACTCCAACCTCGCCCCTAATGTATTCCTGCGGTTAAAATCTTCATCTTCCTTGACCTTGCAAAAAATATCTCATTTCCGGATGCACACTAGGTAATACTTTAGAAATTATGCAGTTCCTTTTTCTGCGATTCGATATTCAAAATATGTAACCGATGAACCAACCTCTAAAAGTGTAAACAGGCGAATGAAGGATGCCCAAAGTTCCTCCTTTTATTTAATCTCAACACCGGCACCTACTTCCTCCAATTTTTTCTTCACGTCTTCAGCCTCTTCTCTGGGGACTGCTTCCTTAACAACTTTAGGCGCACTCTCAACAAATTCCTTGGCCTCTTTCAACCCCAAACCAGTGAGCGCTCTAACTACCTTAATAACCTGAATCTTTTTATCGCCTATTTCTGTCAGGACAGCATCAAACTCGGTCTTCTCTTCTGGTGGTGCTTCGGCCTGTGCCTGGCCGGCGGCCACAAGTCCAACCGGGACCGAAGCTGAAACTCCAAATTTCTCTTCCAACTCCTTCACAAACCCGGAAAGTTCCAGAACTGTCATATTCTCAATAAAACTTATAACGTCTTCCTTGGCAACTGTTGACATATTTCAACCCCCTAAAAGTTAATTAGTGCCCCTTCACACATAAAACTTCTGAGAAAATGGACACTGGCAAGTTTCCAATTTAGAAATGAGTGATTTTTCACTAGACCCAGCCCTATGCCCATAGTGCCTTCCCCCTGTAAGGAAGTTTATGGAATTTTGTGGAGGCGTAAAATTTACGTCACACAAACAATTCCGCAGAGTGACCCAGAGATAGCGGAAAAGGTACATTTCTTAATGGAAACTAGTTACAATTCGATTACTCGTTATCTTTCTTCTCTTTGATTGCTTCCAGCAAATGAAGAAACCTTAAAAGCATCCCGTTTAATACCCCCACAAAACTCGTCTGACTGGAGGTAAATAGAGACAGCATCTTTGCCAGCAGTACATCTCGGCTAGGAGTTTCAGCAAGCAATTTAATATCATCTGTGGTCATGACCTTGCCATCCAATACCCCCGCCGTAATCTCAAGTTCCGGATGATCTTTTGCGAACTTTATTAAAATCTTGGCTGGGGATACAGGGTCTTCATAACTGATGGCCACTGCGGTGGGACCACTAAAATACTCATCGAGTAATTCCAATTCTGTAGATTTCGCGGCAAGCCTAACGATCGTGTTCTTAATAACTCTGTATTCCACTGCTTTGTTCCGAAGCTCATTTCTCAGTTTACTTATCTCTTCAACATTAAGACCACAGTAGTCCGTAAGGATCGCAACCTTTGCCTTTTCAAATTTTAAATGCAGGTCCGAAATGGTCTGTTCTTTCAACTTCCTATCCAATGATATCCAAGCCTCCTTCTTCTCAAAAGATTTCGACCTGTGCAGTTACTCAACCCTAGTGTCTTGAAGTGTCTCTGATGATACAGTTAAGCGCCGGCTGCTTGCTTCGTTTGCTTGGGGGCGAGGCCGACATTCAAATATACAGACGAGACTTATCATCCCATTACACATTCAGCCTTATGCCAGAATGTAGTTCATAAGAAGCAAACGAAATAAGTCGCCGGCAAGTGGCACACCCGCTCAACTGCACAGGTCGAAAGAATTCGTGACTTCTCAGAAACCAAGTGGCGGATCAGTGAACCTAAGGCCAACAGTACAACTTTATGAACGCAAGGACTCAATGCACCGCTTATACCCTCCAGGTTTTGAGAAGTTACAAGAATCAGAGAAAATTCCCTCAAAATAAAACCTCTGGTAAAATCGGAGGCTATAACTGACTCCAGGTTTTGGGTTTTACCCCCAAAACTTTTGGACCTGTGCAGTTGAGCAGGATTGCGTTAAGCGGTAAACTTGACCAACTGCACAGCTTGAAACTTTTATATCAACCTACTTCTAACATGGAGAGGGTCGATCTTTATTCCAGGCCCCATGGTGGAGGCCAAGGCGATACTACACAGATACACTCCCTTACTTGAAGGGGGTTTCGCCCGAATGAGAACATCAAGAAGCGAATCAACATTCTCTGAAATCTTCTCCAGACTGAAAGAGACTCTCCCCACAGGAACATGGACTATACCCGTCTTATCTGCTCTAAACTCCACCTTGCCGGCTTTTAGCTCTGTAACCACACGGCCAACATCAAAAGTAACGGTACCGACCTTTGGGTTTGGCATCAATCCTCTCGGACCCAAAACCTTTCCTATCTTGGCAACCATACTCATTACATCCGGCGTAGCTACGGCCTTGTCAAAACCCGTCCATCCTCCGGCAATTCTATCTACCAAGTCCTCACCCCCAACAAAATCAGCACCGGCTTCTCTTGCTTCTCTCTCTTTTTCCCCCTTTGCAAAGACCAAGACCTTGATCTCTTTACCGATTCCATGAGGTAATACTACAGTTCCCCTCACCATCTGATCAGCCTTTCTCGGGTCGATACCGAGCCGGACAGAAATATCCACTGATTCATCGAATTTGGCATATGCGTTGTCCTTCATAAGCCTAATGCCTTCTTCTAGCTCGTACTTCTTTGTGGTATCGACCGTTTTCAAAAACTCCAGGTGTTTCTTCCCTTTTCTTGCCACCTCTTCTTCTCCGAGTTAGTGCCCATCCATAATTTGACATTTTAGAAAAAGGGCACTATTTAGTTTCCAATCCGGTAATAAGCAATTTCTCGCAAGGTCAAGCCTCCGACCCATAGTGCCTAATCCTCTAAGGAGAAGTCAATGGCTTATACGAAAGCATATAAAACCCACACCGCACAAACGATCCTTCAGACTGACGCATAGATTGCGGAAAAGGGCCATTCCAGAATGAAAACGAGTTAGTGTCCATCCAGAAATGAGGATTTTTGTTCAAGATCAAGGCATGCTAAAATAAATAACCGCAGGCATATGTTTAATATTCCGAGGATTATTTTTTGAGCATAACGCAGATATTGTGCAAAAAGACCATTTATGGATGGGCACGAGTTAAAATATACACACACGCAACAATCACCAGCGGGAGCTATCCCTGCCTGCAGAACTAATCAGCTAACTCTATGCCCATGCTTTTAGCTGTTCCTTCTATAATCATAACAGCTCCTGCAAGATCAATTGCATTGAGGTCAGGCTGTTTTATCTTGGCGATATCCTCCACCTCTTTACGGGTAACCTTCCCAACCTTAAGTCTGTTAGGTTCTGCGGAACCTTTCACAATCCCCGCAGCCTTCTTCAATAAAATTGACGCTGGAGGTGTCTTTGTAATAAAACTGAACGATCTATCTGTATACACGGTAATGACTACCGGAATTATCATTCCTTCCTGTTTTTGAGTTTCCGCATTGAATGATTTACAGAACTCCATTATGTTCACTCCATGTTGGCCCAGTGCCGGACCCACTGGAGGAGAAGGGTTCGCCTTGCCTGCTTGTACTTGAAGTTTTATAAACCCAACAACCTTCTTCGCCATCTACATCCTCCTCACTCAAACCTTCGTAACCTGAAGAAATTCCAGCTCTACAGGAGTGGATCTTCCAAAAATACTTACTAATACTTTTACCTTCCCTTTTTCAGGTTTTACCTCTTCAACAACGCCGTTGAAATTCGCAAAGGGACCGTCAGTTACCCTGATGCTGTCACCCCTTTCAAAAAGAACTTTTGGCTTTGGCTTAAGCGCCCCTTCATTTATCTGGTTCATTATTTCTTTTACTTCTTCATCCGAAATAGCCACCGGGTTGGTTCTGCCACCTATAAACCCTGTAACTTTAGGGGTATTTCTAACGATGTGCCAAGTCTCGTTATTAAGTTCCATGTTGATTAGTATGTATCCCGGGTAAATTTTCCGATCGGAAGTCTTTTTCTCACCCTTCACAAGTTCAACAACCTTCTCAGAAGGGACAAGAATATCATTAAAGAAATGCTCTTTTTTATGGGACTTTATTCGCTCTTCCAGTGCAGTTCTAACCTGGTTTTCGTATCCTGAATATGTATGAACTACGTACCACTTATTTCCCATCACAACTCACTTATATAGATTTCCATATATCAAATTTCACTGCATTATCGGTCGGAATCCACGACGACGTACTACAATGTACGACTTACGCGGATTCCTTCCTCTGGCCTTGTGAAATTTAATATCTGAAAACCAATAGATAGTGCCCATCCATAAATGGCCATTTTTCCCCTGAGCTGCGTTCTCCTCCGGTTTCCGCCTGCGACATACGATCATGTACGCCTCGGCGCAAACCGTCGTGCGGCCTTGCTCAGAAAAAAAATTGCTCATTTCTGAATTGGAAACCAACTCGTGCCCATTTTCTTAAGAAGTCCATTTCTGGATGGACACTACCTAATGTATTCCTGCGGTTAAAATCTTCGCCTTCCTTGACCTTGCAAAAAATTGCTCATTTCCGGACGAACACTAGATGAATTAATCAGTCTAAAACGATCCTGACCAACTTTGACAATCCAAGGTCAACAAGCGCTAAGAAAACAGATATGACAATTACAAGGATTAGAACAACGGAAGTTGATCCTATCGTATCTTTACGTGAAGGCCAGGTGACCTTTTTTAATTCAACCTTGACTTCTCTCAAAAACTGGCTGACGTTACTAAACACCGAATCACTCCTGTCGAAGCAATAACAAAGTCCCCCCCTCGCTCGCAAATCATGTCTACTCCAGAGAGACAACGATCGTTATCATTTTTCAAACACATTAGGGACGGGGCCGAAATAACTTCCCCATCTATGCATCTCACCTTCAGGCCATCTTTGCCCGATCTTCAAACACAAAATCCTCGAAATAGGCAAAACTATTTTTGTGGTTTTGTATTTTCAGATCGAACAAATCTAACCTAAATCTGAGCGCCAACTTGAGGAAGTTATTTCGTCCCCGTCCCTTATCAAAAATGGCAGGCCAGGAGGGATTCGAACCCCCATCCCCCGAATTTGGAGTCCGGTGCTCTAGCCGTTAGAGCTACTGGCCTTTTTTCCTCTCAAATTGGACTTGGCTCACATCTTTGAAAACCCCTGTAAGCCAAAGATGTAAATCTCAAAATACCTAATGTATTCCTGCGGTTAAAATCTTCGTCTTCCTCGACCTTGCAAAAAACATCGACCCTTGCAGTGTTACGCAAACCTAGTGTATTGAGGTGTCTCCGATGATTCAGTTAACAGGCTTGCGCTTGCGTTAAACGGTAAACCTGACCAACTGCACAGGTCGAAAAATATCTCATTTCTGGACGAACACTAATCAAAAAAAACAGTGTATGATATACGGCAAAGGCCTCATTTGGTTTCCCTGTGAAGGGTATGGTTACGACAGAACTTACAATACTTCTTGAATTCTAACTTCTTTGGGGTCGTTCTTTTGTTTTTGCTTGTTGTATAGTTTCTCCTCTTGCATTCAGTACAAGCGAGGATAACGATCTCCCTCATTTCTAAACCCTCTCAACTTTCAAACAGCCTTCATTCAATGATCTCACTGATCACCCCGGCACCTACGGTCCTGCCACCTTCCCGAATGGCAAACCTTAACTCCTTCTCCATAGCTATAGGCGTTATCAACTCAACCGTCAATGATACATTGTCACCAGGCATAACCATCT
>DAOWME010000211.1 GCA_030643245.1 Deltaproteobacteria bacterium | reverse complement strand
TCACTATTCGATTTGGAAAAGGATTACATA
This sequence comes from Deltaproteobacteria bacterium, assembly GCA_030643245.1. Classification (GTDB taxonomy): domain Bacteria; phylum Desulfobacterota; class UBA8473; order UBA8473; family UBA8473; genus JAUXHQ01. The sequence continues at coordinate 5,220 of DAOWME010000211.1, read as the reverse complement.
ACCGCAAGAGGAAGGCAAAGGAACAGGGTCCGGGCCAGGGACTTACTCTGTTATTGGTGTGCGATTGAGCTTAGGATTCCAATGGCGGATTTGTCAAAAAGGCTTGACATGACACTTGCGGCGGTGAGCTACGCAGTAAAAAGAGGAGAGAGGATAGCGAAAGAAGCCGGTTGGCAACTTGACGGTTGATTTGTTTTAGTATTTAAGGACGTCCCCGCTTTTAGCTCTTTCTTTTTTCTTTCACCACTATCACTGTCTAAGATGGTAGTCGAGAAACTTGCTGATGGCATTAGCCGCCCTGGGAATTGAGGGATAGACAGGGAAGCCGGAGGAAACAAGCCTTTGCTGTGCAAGGAAGGTCTCTTTGAACATTTCGGGGTGGCTGGCAGGTTGGACGACGACAGCCATGGGCTTTGAAGAGACCTTGCTTGATCGCAGTATGCCGTTGACCAGTCGGTCATACTTCCCTAAATATGCAGGAAACATATCCGCCAGCAATAGGAAAGTGACTAAGAGGTCAACCCCCTCCCACGGAGAAATAGTTTTAACCGTCTCCACAAATTTGGATTCTTGGAAGATCGATAGTGTGTCTACAGGGTTCGTTAAGATGCTGCCGGCCAAAGAGTTGGCCCTGAGTAATCGATTTTTGAGGTGTTCCGGGAGGGGAGGGACGAGCAGGCCGCTGTTAGTGCAGGCATCGGCGGCCAAGACGCTGGCTCCACCACCAGTGCCGATAAGGGCCACTTTTCTCCCCTGAGGAAGAGGCAGGAACAAAAATGTGACTATCATATCTGCCAGTTCTTCCAAGGTGTCAACTCGAATTATACCAAGCTGTTTGCAGAGACCATCCCAGGTGCTGTCATCACCGGCAAGAGCTCCGGTATGACATGCTACTGCCCTGAACCCAGCCTCACCACATCCCCCCTTAAGCAAGATAACCGGTTTTGCCCTCGCCGCGTCGCGCAACGTCCGGATAAACCGCCTTCCCTCTTTTATCCCCTCGATATAAATGGCGATTATCTCAGTGTCTCGGTCGTGGGCAAGGTAGTCCAAGAAGTCGCACTCGTTAAGGTCACGACCATTGCCGTAGCTTATTATCTTGCTGAAACGGACGCCTCGTGGAGCTGCCATTTGGACAAGGTGCGTGGTATTACCGCCACTTTGAGAGAGAAAAGCAACAGGGCCGCTTTCTTTAGGGTATTCAGACCTGTAGCTCAGCCGACCCTTAGCACAGTAAAGTCCCATGCAATTTGGCCCAATGATTCGGGTTTTCCCCTCGCCGGCAATACGTGCTATTTCAGCCTCTAATGCTTCGCCTTCCTCTGTTCCGACCTCGCTGAAACCGGCGCTGTAAATCGCTGCCGCTCTTACCCCCTTGGCGATACAGTCATGTACAACCGGCACGATCAGCTTAGCGGGCACGCTGATAATCACAAAGTCCACTGTCCCGGGTATATCCGTGATACCGGGATAAACCTTTAACCCTAGTATCTCACCGCCTTTAGGGTTTACGGGATAGAGATGGCCTGGAAATTCGAAGTCGAGAAGAGGTCTCAGGAACCTTTCCCGAGTCAGGTCGGCCGGGTCGGCTGAAATTCCAACGATAGCGATGGAATTGGGGTGGAAAAGGAATTCCAACGCGTGTCCTTCCGGATCAAGACTCACTTTTACCTCGATTTGTCTCCTGGTTTAATCCAAGGGATAGAAATATCAACCCATGGACCAGGGACTTTCTCACGGCTCAGCTTGTAACAGTTCAAAGGGTCCGGCTATCACCGGATAACCAGGCCATTATTGATAAGAACTCGATTTTATGCCAAAAGTATAGGCAAGCTGACCTTATGTGTCAAGCAGAATTATAACACAAGGTATTGTGAGGGTCCCAGCTATCGAATAACGTGGCCCTGATCTTTTGTGAAAGTCTACTTGACACCTAACCTTAGATCAGATATATTTCTTAAAACACTTCACACTCACGTGAAAATCTGTTCTCCTCAATCACAACCGTGCCTTCGTATTTCTAAGCTCAGTTTCTCTCCTCACTATCTTCCTCTCATACTCCGTAGCAATGTGCCGATCGAGCTTTTTCCCTCCGTGGTCTCTAAGGAGGGAACTTTTTGGTATGAAAGCGGGTTCTTATCGATCTGAATATATACCTCGCGCGGTCATAATTTGCGGAATTTTGGGTGAGCAATGGGCATCGAGCGCAAGGCGCGAAAGCGCGTAATAGCGGGTCCTATTGCAAGCTTGAGCAACACAGCGATCGGTGGTCAGGGCCGGCAAAAAAGCTCAAATTATGGCCGTGCGAGGTATAAATCAACTAAGAACCCGCATACGAAAGGAGGGTGTAATCATGAACAGCAGAACCAGCCAATTGAAGCAAAACGTAATCATAAAGACCCACAGGATTGCCGCCAGGGGTTTGCAAAAAGAGGAGGATGGGACGGCCTTCAGGGAAGGCGTAGACGTAAATCTCTGCCTTGAGCGATCGAGGCTTCTTACGGAGTCCTACAAAGAGACAGAAGGACAGCCGATGGTATTAAGGAGAGCTAAAGCCCTTGCACACATACTCGACAGGATGACCGTCTACATCCAGCCCAATGAGCTAATAGTTGCCAACTTTGCAAGCAGGCCTGACTGTGTAACCCACTATCCTGAACTCCAGTGGAGGTGGGTGGAAAAGGCGGTCAATAACGGGTATAGTGGAATACTCGATGATGCGGGAAAGGAGGAGTTGACAAGGATCCACCAGTATTGGAAGACAAGAGCAGTGCATGGCATGGAGAGAGACCTCCTTCCCGAAGAGATCAGACCGTATTGGGAATATAAGGGGGTGAGTTACTGGGGCTATTACTTTGAAGTGAGCACCCCGAATTACGAGAAAATATTTAAAGTGGGTTTGAAGGGGATACTGGGGGAAGCAGAAGAAAAGGGAAAGGAAGTAAACAAAGCATACGCCGATATGAAGATGGACGTCAAGGAATATCTCGAAAAGAAGCAGTTTCTGCAGTCTGTAATAATCGTATTGAGGGCAACCATCAATTGGGCAAAAAGGTATGCGACAGTTGCCAGAGAAATGGCCTCCCATGAAAAGGATGAAGGTAGGAAAAGGGAACTTGAGGAGATAGCCGAGAGGTGCGGTTGGGTACCGGAAAACCCTCCAAGGACATTGCATGAAGCCCTGCAGTGTTTCTGTCTCATCCATTTTATTAACAGTTTCATAGAACTTCCTCAGGTGGGTTGTGGGGCGAGATTCGACCAGCTCTTTTACCCATTCTATAAAAAGGACAAGGAAGAAGGGAAGGTTACAAGGGAAAAGGCCCAGGAGTTAGTAGAATGTCTGTGGATTAAATTTCAAGAGACCGGATTTATCCATCCCCCCATCTGGTCAGGTCTCGGCGGTGGGGGGTTAGGTTGGCAGACCGTGACCATAGGAGGGGTTACTTCCAGTGGTGATGATGCCACCAATGAGATGAGTTACATTGTACTCGATGCCACCAAGTCTATCCGTACAATACAACCACCACTAGCTCTAAGATGGCATGATAGGCTGTCAAAGGATCTCATTCTCAAGACTGTCGATGTCCTGAGCACCGGGATAGCCCAGCCTGCCATCTTCAACGATAAGGTCAACATCACCCGGTTGATGGGAATGGGGATTCCCCTTGAGGACGCTCGAAACTATACCATCACCTCATGTATGTATCCCACGATCCCCGGGAAGAACTGCAATACCCGGGCGAGTAGCGCCGGCTTGATGGTTCTCGGCAAGTGTCTGGAGCTCGCCTTGAATCAGGGGAAGGATATGAAGACCGGTGAACAGATAAGCTGCCAAACACCCGACCCCATCACATTTACCACCGTGGAGGAAGTCGTTGACGCTATAATGGAACACTACAGATTTCATTGCGGGAAACTTTTTGCCATAAGCAACATCGCTGACGCTCTTTATGAAGAGTATTTGCCCCGTCCTTTCCTGTCCGCATTAACTGATGGATGCATCGAAAGGGCCCAGGATATCAGGAAGTGGGCTTACTTCCCCTACAGGGCAGTGCAACAAGCCCTCGGCACCAACAACGTGGCAGATTCCCTGGCTGTAATCAAGAAGTTCATATTTGAGGAGAAGAGGTTCTCCATGGAAGAATTGATCAATGCCCTTAATAGCAATTGGAAGGACAACGAAGATCTTCGCCAGATGTGCATAAACGAGGTGCCGAAATTCGGGAATGACGATGATTATGTGGATTTAATTGCCAGGGATCTCCATTATAGGGTGACAGAGGAGACAAAGAGGTTTAAAACCTACTTTGGGACGCCCGCAGTAACCGATGGTAGTGCGGCTTCAGCACCCTATGCATTTGCCATTGATACTTGGGCTACCCCAGACGGGAGAAAGGCTGGGGAGTCTTTCCATGATGGCAGTATATCACCCATGGTGGGCAGGGACAAAAACGGCCCAACCGCTGCCCTTAAGTCTGTTTCAAAGGTAGACCCCCTCAGGTCTTCAAATCACCTCTATAACCAGTCATTCTTACCCCAATTCCTGAAGGGGGATTATGCGGAGCTATTTGCCAATTACCTCAAGACATGGGGTGACCTGGGTCTTCACCATATTCAATTTACCGTGGTCGACCAAAATACCATGATAGATGCTCAAGACCATCCGGGGAAACACCCTGATCTGATAGTCAGGGTATGTGGTTATTCTGCCTACTTCGTAGACCTGAGCAAGGGTTTGCAGAATGAGATTATCAAGAGGACGGAACAGTGCCTTTAGGAAATAAGAACTACTCATCAATCTCCCGCGTCTGGGGGAGAAGAGAGTGAGCGAGAGAAAGAAGGCAGCTTCTTTCTTCGCCCATAGAAGGGATGTTGAAGCTTGATGCTGAAGGAGTAACCAACCAGTGTCCATTCATTAATAGATAGATTTTGCAAGGTCAAGGAAGACAAAGATTTTAACCGCAGGAATACATTGCGTATTTTGAGGATTAAAATCTACCCGAAGGGCGGGCATAAATGAGTCTACCCCCAGAGGAATATGCTAGGCATTCCACGGGGCAGGCGCAGAGATTGCGGACAATAGTCATTTATGGATGGGCACCAACTAAGGGACGTGGCCGAAATAACTTCCCCATTTGTACATCTCATCTTCAGGCCATCTTTGCCCGATCTTCAAACACAAAATCCTCGAAATAGGCAAAACTATTCCTGTGGTTTTGT
>DAOWME010000127.1 GCA_030643245.1 Deltaproteobacteria bacterium | reverse complement strand
GGCCGCACGACGGTTTGCGCCGAGGCGTACATGATCGTACGTCGCAGGCGGAAACCGGAGGAGAACGCAGCTCAGGGGAAAAATAGCCATTTCTGGATGGAAACTAAATAGCAGCGATGCTTGCCAGTATCTCGTCGTCTGTATAGTTATTCAACTTGATCGCCTTTCTTGGACACATGCTGACACATATCCCGCACCCCTGACACTCGGCCGGTTCTATTTCCGCCACCCCGTCCGCGTTTATATACGGTACATCATAAGGACAGGCACGAACGCACGTAAGACAAGCAGCGCACATAGTTCCGTCAACAATAGACTTCTCAGAAGAAAGGGGAAAAGTCTCCTTGGACATTACGGTTAGCGCCCTGGCAACCGCAGCGCTTGACTGGGCTAATGCATCTTTTATCGGCTTTGGTCCATGGGCCAGACCTGCCAGGAAGACCCCATCTGAATGAAAATCCACTGGCCTGAGCTTCACGTGGGCTTCCTGGAAGAACCCTTCAGGGTTCACAGGGAGTTTCATTTGGAGAGAGATAGGGTTCTCTTTATCTCCGGCCACTCCAACCGCAAGAGAAACCAGGTCCGCCTCTATCTCTATATCTGCATCGAGCACATGGTCCCTGATCTTCACCACGAGAGAGTCCTTTTCCGGTTTGATCTCCGGCGGCTGATTTTCGTTGAAATGGACAAATATGACATCCTTTTCCCTGGCCTTACGATAATACTCTTCTAACAGACCGTAGGTTCTCATATCCCTGTAAAGAATATATATATGCATGTCAGGGTTAATCTCCTTGAGCTTTAGGGCGTTTTTTATCGATCCCTGACAGCAGATGCGACTGCAGTTTGGGTTCTCTTCGTTTCGAGAGCCTACACACTGAATCATGACTACACTTTTCAAATCCTTAAGCTTTTCGTCCTTCCTGGCAATACGTCCTTCCATCTCAAGGCTTGTCAGTACCCTGTCATCTTCACCATAGAGATACTCCTTATCCTTAGGTTCATAGGCTTTAGCGCCCGTTGCGATGATAGTAACCCCATGCGAGATTTCCCTCTCTTTACCGGAATTAGATTTGACTACGGTCCTGAAATTCCCGACAAAACCCGAGTGCTCCTTCACCTCTGCATTAAAATGTATTGATATATCCGGATTTGCCTCTATCTTGGAAGACAGACCATCAACAAACGAGATGACATCGTCACCTTCGATGGTGTAGTGGATCTTCCTTGCTAACCCACCCAATTGATCCATCTTCTCCAGAAGATGTACCTGAAAACCCTGTTGCGCGAGACTAAGAGCGCTGTTCATCCCGGCCACTCCCCCGCCAACCACCAAAGCGGTATGGTCTATCGGCACTGTTTCTTGCTTCAGTGGCTTTGCCTTTCGCACTTTGGCCACAGCCATCCTGACCAGATCTTTGGCCTTTTCTGTGGCTGCCTCGGGAAAATCACGATGGACCCATGTACATTGATTCCTGATGTTGGCCATGGCAAAGAGATATGCATTAAGCCCCGCAGCACGCATGGTCTCTTGAAACAACGGCTCATGAGTCCTCGGGGTGCATGCCGCCACAACGACACGATTCAGTTTCTGTTCTTCAATCACCTCCGCCATCTTGTCCTGGGTGTCCTGGCTGCATGTGAAGAGATTCTCTTCCACATAAACAACACCGGGCAGACTTTTTGCGTATTCCACTATGGCTGGAACATCCGCTATCCCGCCTATGTTGATACCACAGTTACACACGAAGACCCCCACCCTGGGCAACTGATCCGTTACATCGATCTCATCAGGGAACGACTTTTCCTGGACAAGGGTTCCTCGGGCTGGAGTCAGGCTTATGGCGGCGCCGCAGGACGCTGCGCTGGCTTCCATAACAGATTCGGGGATATCTTTGGGCCCTTGAAAGGCGCCGCATACGAATATTCCGTCCCTTGACGTCGTACAAGGCTCAAAAGTCGTAGTTTTGCAAAAATTCCCTTCAGTAAGCTCAATGCCCAACCGTTCTGCTAGAGCGACAGATTCGGGAGATATCTCGATCCCCACGGACAAAACAACTAGATCAAAGACCTCGGTCTTCACCTCTCCGCTTTCCGTAACGTAACGAATTTCAAGGTCGTCGGTTCCGGGGATCGGAGTGACGGTATGGACACGGTTTCTTAGGAAGCGCACACCATGCTTATCCCTCGCATCATTGTAATACCCTTCAAAATCCTTTCCATGGGTTCGTATATCCATGAAAAAAATGGCGCAATCCAGATCATTCTCTGAATGTTCTTTGGCAATAACAGCCTCCTTAATGGCATACATGCAACAGACCGACGAGCAATAAGGATGGTCGCACTGGTTAATATCCCTGGAACCTACGCATTGCAGCCATGCAATCTTAGTTGGTTGCTTTTTGTCTGAAAGACGAACAAGATGGCCCATAGTAGGACCTGTAGCTGAGAGGATTCTTTCGAATTCCATGGAAGTCATTACATTGGGATGCTTTGCATATCCGTAATTTTCAAACTGAGAGGGATCAAAGGGCTGAAAACCGGGAGCCAGGATAACCGACCCCACATCGATTGTCTCTGTTTCTTCCTGCTGAGCATGGGTCTCAAAGGTAACGGCCTCGGCCTTGCAGGCCGTGACACACTGGAAGCATTCACAGCATCCTCCGCAGTCCAGGCAACGGTCTGCCTCCCTCTGAGCCGCATCTTCGTCCATACCAAGGTTAACCTCTTCAAATACTGAAAGCCTTTTTTCCACAGGCAGGGTTGGAATTTCCGCCCTTTCCCTGGCAGGCTCATCTTCAGCCATCTCGGTCCAATTAGTCCCCACGGGGGGTTCCTCCTGCCATTCGGTAGGTAGCACTTCACCCCGCAAGTACTTGGAAATATATCTTGCTGATCTTTTCCCCGCTTCAACCGCCTCTATAACCGTGGCAGGCCCCGTAATGGCATCACCACCGGCAAAGACCCCAGGGATATTCGTCTGGAGGGTCTCGGGATTAACTACCAGGAGATTCCACTTGGACACTTCCAAACCGTGATCTTTACCGAGGGATTCGCAATCCGGTTCCTGCCCAATGGCAGGGATGATATAATCCGCTTCGATGAAAAACTCCGAGCCCTCGATGGGGATGGGCTTTCGCCTGCCCGTAGTATCCGGTTCCGTCAAGCGAGTTCGTATGCATTCGATGCCGGAGACCTTGCCACCTTCACTGGAAATTTTCAAAGGAGCAACGAGAAAATGAATCTTAACACCCTCCTTTTCGGTCTCCTCTATCTCTTCAGGTTCAGCGAGCATCTCTGTTTTCGAGCGGCGGTATATGATGTTAACCTCGCTTGCTCCGAGTCGAAGGGCCACGCGTGCGCCATCCAAAGCTGAATGACCGCCACCAATAACCACGACCTTTCCTTCCAGTTTCCTCAGCCTCCCCAGATGAACCTCCCTCAGGAATGAGGTAACATCAGGGACTCCTTCTGTCCCCTCTTCCCCTGGTATCCTGAGTTTCAGGCCCTTCCACGCACCGATAGCCAAAAAGATCGCACTCGCCCCGTGTTCCCTGAGTTCCTCAATGGTAACGTCTTTTCCGATGGCCGTATCCGTCTGAATCTCTATGCCATACCGCTTGAGGTTTCCTATCTCTGCATCCAGCACAGACCTGGGAAGGCGGTGTTCCGGGATACCGTATCGCATCATTCCGCCCGCTTCGGGCATAGACTCATATACGATTACCTTATGCCCGTCAAGGGCAAGAAAATATGCAGCGGTAAGTCCGGCAGGGCCTGAGCCTATGACAGCCACCTTCTCATCTCTAGGTGTTATTTCGGGTATTGGGATATCGCTTAGTTGTACATGATCAGCAGCTACTCGCTTGAGTTCTCGTATGGAAATCGCTTGGTCCACTTCAAGCCGCCGGCAGCTTTGTTCACAACGGTGGGGACAGATGCGACCGAGCACACCGGGGAACGGGAGGTCCTTCATTATGATATCAATAGCTTCCCTGTACTTTCCCACTTTAACCATGGCCACATAACCCTGCACATTTATGTTGGCAGGACAGGCCATCCTGCAAGGCGCAGTATCGAGTTTTTCCAATGCGAAACTGCCGGGGATTGCCTGAGGGTATTGAATATAAATCGCCTTGCGACTTCCCAGTTTCATATCGTATTCATTGGGTCTCTCTACAGGACAGACCTGGGCGCAATCACCACAGGCAGTACACTTATCCGGATCAATGTGACGCGGAATCCTATTGAGGGTTATACTAAAATTTCCTTCTTCCCCTTCAATCTTATCAATATTTGAACCAGTAAGGATATCTATATTTATATGCCGGCCGACCTCGACCAGTTTAGGAGAGATAATTCACATGGCACAGTCATTGGTGGGAAAGGTCTTGTCGAGCTGAGCCATGACCCCGCCAACGGACTGGGATTTCTCAAGCAGGTATACATGATACCCGGAATTCGCTAAATCAAGAGCGGATTGCATCCCGGCAATCCCGCCGCCCACAACCAGTACAGATCCAATTAGATCCTTAGCCATCGTTTCTTTCTCCTGTAGAAATAGATATGATAGTCACTCTTAGCCCAGAATAATAAAAGGCTGATCCTTTCGATTCCAGGGACACAAATGCGTAATACTACGCAAATTGACAGGGTTTGTCAACAACAATTTCGATATGTGCAGTTGGACAAGTTTACAGCTTGCCGGCGCTTAACGCAATCCTGTTAATTGAATCATCATCAGAGACACTCCAAGACACTAGGTTTGTGTAACTGCACAGGTCGGATTTTTTCGACTGCTTGGCCATCTTAATAAGGTCTAGCTCCGTTCGCCGGGAATCCATCGCAGAGGTTTCAGAGTTGCTGATAATAAAAAGACCTCCCGTTCTTTGCAACAACGGGAGGTCTTTGCGATCACAACCTTGGTCCTTCAACAAGACTGCCGGAGTATCGGCGTCAAGTCTTTAGAAAGGCCTTTACAACCTTTGCCCAGTTTTTCCCTTCGAGTTCTTCAAAGATGTCTTCCACAGATGCACCGCCGTCTGCCGCGATCCTCAGATCATCGTGAGCCATGGAAAAGAGCCTTTCCCTCTCCTCATTCATGAACGTGTGGGCATCTTCCCCATAGTAGAGGCCCTTCAGATTCTTGCGTAGCCTTGTTGGCTCAACAACGAATAACCATCCGTTCTCAAAAGGAGATTCGTTGATCAGGCCGGGGTTGTCAAAGAGTTTATCGTTAGTGGCGGCCACAATGCCGTCGATAGGGGATAAGACGTGCGCGGATTCCCCGTTACGTCGTATTTGAAATCCCTTCTCACCTTGCTTTACTTCATGACCAATACTAGGCAATTCAATCCTGGCGAGCCTTCCCATCAATTTTTGGCCAAAATCATTGAGACCCACTCTGACTCGTCCACCATATTCAGGCCTTGCCCAGGTGTGTCCCTCATGGTAATAGATATCTTCGGCTAATTCAAAACCGCCAACATTAGTTGTGGCACGCACAGGGAGGGCTTCTGACTGCACACGCTCTTGCATCATCTGATCAAAGGAGCAATTTCCGCACTCATAAGCATTGGGACATATTTTGCGGCTAACCTCGCCCGTAATCATATAACGGCATTTCCGTCTTGAAGCGGGGAGTTGCATCATCCTCTCCACCCAAGTCTCATTGAATTTTTCAGGCGTTGCCTCAAGCGGTTTCAACATCATTGTTTCCTTGTGCCTGGCGACCTTAACCTCCATGGCGTGATCGTACACGCAGGTGGAACAATCATAGTTGTTGTCGCAAAGCTTGTAAGAGACCACCCCGGCTTCCATCCATATACATTTCTTCTTTCCAGGTGGAACGATCTTCATCGACGCCCTTCTTTGTCTTGTTTCCATCTCTATCCCCTCCTTTAATGAATTTTTTGTCATTTACTTTTTATCCCCTGTTCCAATTAGAGCATATGTCCTTATTTGTATTTAGTTTAATAGCAAGGGCCATGCCAACGGATAATTGGGCCTTTGAAATAACTCATAACTAATTGATTTAATTACATATTTATCTATGGGCAGGCAGAAAATAAGCGCGGCAAAGAAAGACATCTGACTGCCGAAAGATTCGGCAGACTGGGTCCCACGAGAGATAAATCCGAAGCTAACACCTTAATCTTGTTGGCTAATTCAGATATTGTAGGAAATATAGACATGGTGCCTAATATTTAGACACTCAAGGACTAACATGGGGGAGTTGCTTATCGAGATACCAGTTGAAAAGCTCAAGACAGGTGGGGCAATAGTCGGGTCCCTTTCGATCCGTGTGCTCAATACGGGTGGAAGAAGACATGACGCAACGCCTATCCATGCAGTGGGTGAGGCCGAGGGTGTGACCAAGTTCGTGCACTGCGGTCTTTTCCACTCGCGATAATAGAAGATCGGGGTTTGATGGTTGATCATAAAACTCGGGACGAAGTCGATGTGTGGAGATGAGGGAGCATTGACCTTCTATCTGAGCCAATCCAAAAACGTACTTAAGGATGGTTACATACAGGTCCACATGGGTGACACCCATAAGTCGTAAGGTGTCATGAGGACAGGATTGGATAAGGCGCTTTAAAATCACCTTTGAATCATACTGGCGCCGGACTTCGTTGTAAGCATATTCAGGATTTTTCATCCCATCCGAAACCCTGCATTCTAGACCGCATCGAGCGGAGATTCGCTCCGCAATGTATTCGATGATTTTGTCGTCCACGGGTCCGATAGGGCATATGGTAATACATCTTGACAAACCGATCTAGGGTTACTCCCTTCTCTCAATCTTGTATTTTGCTATCTTATTGTAAAGGGTTTGTCTGTCAATATCCAGATCACGGGCTGCACGCATTATGTTCCAACTATTCTTCTCCAGGATTTTTTCGATATGTATTTTTTCCATCATCTTTAACGATGAGGGAAACGTCCCAGGGGACAACTCCTTCCGTGAAAACGGAAGATCCTCCGGTACGATCCGTTTGCCTTGGCCTATCACCAGCGCCCTTTCAATGACATTTTCCAATTCTCTCACATTGCCGGGCCAGTCATAATCCATTAACAACCTCTGAGCGGAAGGCGCAAGTTTGACCCGTTCTTTATTCATTTCAAGGCAGTATTTTGAAATAAACGCTTCCGCCAGGAGAGGGATATCTTCCTTCCGCTCTCTCAGAGGCGGCATATGGATCGAGATGACGTTCAGGCGATAGTAAAGATCCTCGCGAAACCTGTTCTCCTCAATTGCCTTTTTCAAATCACGATTGGTTGCTGCCAGTATTCGCACGTCTACCTTTATCACGGCCCGACCACCAAGACGATTGAACTCCTTTCCCTGCAGGACCCTCAATAGGTCCACTTGGGTCTTTAAACTGATTTCTCCGATCTCATCGAGGAAGAGTGTGCCTTTATCGGCCATCTCAAAGCGCCCCATCTTTGAATGCTCCGCCCCGGTAAATGCGCCCCTTTCGTAGCCGAAAAGTTCGCTTTCCAGTAAGGAGTCGGGCAACGCCCCACAACTTACCGCAATAAAAGGCATATAACAGCGCGAGCTGTTCCCGTGGATAGCCTGGGCGACCAGCTCTTTGCCTGTACCGCTCTCACCGGTTATGAGTATTGTAGAATCGGTCTTTGCCACATGTGAAATCAATTCAAAGACCTCCTGCATGGCATCGCTTTTTCCGATAATCTCATCGTATTCCGATCTCTCTTCGAGTGTTTGACGGAGCAGAATATTTTCCAGGATCAACTCCTTATGCGAGATAATCCTTTTGATCTCCATCTCCACTTCATCCGGGTCAAACGGCTTAACCAGATAGTTGAACGCCCCCTCTTTCATGGCCTCAACAGCGGTATCTATAGTGGCATAGGCTGTCATCATAAGCACCTCCGCCTCTGTGTCAATTTCCTTTGCCTTCAGTCTCTTCAAGGTTTCCAGGCCATCCATACCCGGCATCTTCAGATCGAGTAAAATCACGTCCCAGTTTTTTTCCTGGGCCATGGCAACTGCATCCTCCCCACTTGCCGCCATATCCACGTCATAACCATCTTCCCTCAGCCAGTCGTATAAACTTTGACGCATGGCCGCCTCATCATCAACGATGAGAATCCGCGGATTCCTGGTCATTATCCGTCCCCCCTCTGGTTATACTCAGCGCGGTCATAATTTGCGCTTTTTCGCCGGCTCTGACCACCGATCGCTGCGTTGCTCAAGCTTGCAACAGGACACGCTATTACGCGCTTTCGCGCCTTGCGCTCGATGCCCATTGCTCGCCGAAATTCCCGCAAATTATGACCGCGCTAAGTATATTAAGGGACGGGGACGAAATAACTTCCCCATTTGTGCATCTCATCTTCAGGCCATCCCCCGATCGGGGTCGAGGACAGGCTTTGCCCGATCTTCAAACACAAAATCCTCAAAATAGTTCGACTATTCCTGCGGTTTTGCGTTTTC
>DAOWME010000284.1 GCA_030643245.1 Deltaproteobacteria bacterium | reverse complement strand
TTCTTGAAATGTTGATAACACACAGGTGCAAATCCTGCGGCGGCCAATACCACCTGCAGATTACACTTTACACTTTCTTTGTCAGCACTTTAACACAAATGAACATGGCCTCTTTATTTTTTTGTGTTCTATCCAATATTTCTGGAAAACCCAAATGGCTACAAAAAATAAAAGGCCCCCTGAGAAAGGAGGCCAACTCAGGGGGGTTGGGGTTTATATAGGGTTAACTATCCAACAGGGCGGTTTTAAACGGTGAAAACTCAACAGCCTCAAAGAGAAAACACTAATCCTCTCGAGGATGTATTCTGAAACTTTTGGGACAACCTCTCTCATTATAACGCTCTCTTCACCTAAGGTTGAATGTCGAAAGGACGCCTTCTCGCTGATTGTATAGGCTACCTCATATTGTATGTCAAGAAAAAAATGATACAATATGTAGGTTTTTTCTTACTCAGGTTCCCCGCTTCCGCTTCGCTTCAGACGGGATCTTCGACAGGGGTTCACGCCTGGCCTCCCCGTCCCGAGACCGGGACGGGATCGGGAGGCGCGACTTGATATGGATTCTTAAAACGATCGCATTGAATTCTATGCCAGGAGTTTCTACGCAACAGGAAAGGAACGCCAGGCCTGGGCCATGGGTTCAGGGTTTTGTCTGACAAAGAAAGCAGGATTTAGCAAAAGGGTTGGGATGATGCGTCAATCTCATCCATGGTTTAAAAGCCAATTTTTTTAATTGCCGGTAAACATCATGCCTCGTTGACATATCAATCAAGTGGGTGTTAATATCTCGCAAATCCAGAAGCAGGAGGGAATGGAAATGGCACGAATTATCAAATGTGGCTTGATACAAACAAGGTGTGATATTGCAGGGGATCAACCCTTAGATAAGATTAAGCAGTCCATGATAGATAAGAACCTTAAGCTTGTCGAGGAGGCTGGTAAAAAAGGCGTGAATATCCTGTGCATGCAGGAAATCTTCTATGGCCCCTATTTCCCTGCAGAGCAGGAAACGAAGTGGTACAGCCTTACAGAGAAGATCCCTGAAGGCCCTACGCTAAAGCTTATGCAGGAGCAGGCCAAAAAATACGGGATGGTCATGATAGTACCTGTTTATGAAGAGGAGATCACAGGGGTCTATTACAATACCGCGGCCATCTTTGATGCAGATGGGACCTATCTCGGGAAATACCGAAAGAATCACATTCCCCACACACACCCTGGTTTTTGGGAAAAATTCTACTTCAAACCAGGCAACCTGGGATACCCGGTTTTTGATACCGCTTATGGGCTTGTGGGTATTTACATCTGTTACGACCGACACTTTCCGGAAGGTGCCCGCATCCTGGGACTGAACGGCGCAGAAATAATCTTTAATCCGTCTGCTACGGTAGCGGGTCTATCCGAGTACCTCTGGAAGCTGGAGCAACCTGCCCATGCAGTGGCAAATGGTTACTTTGTCGGAGCCATCAACCGGGTGGGACATGAACTACCCTGGGATATCGGCGAATTCTACGGCACCAGCTATTTTTGCGACCCGCGAGGCCAGATTGTGACTGAGGGCTCTCGGGACAAAGATGAGCTGATCGTGGCAGACCTGGATTTCGATGTTATCCGTGAAGTACGAAACGTCTGGCAGTTCTATCGGGACCGAAGGCCTGAGACCTATGACGAGATGGTGGATCTGCTTCCATAGATTTGACTATCTGTCTTCATAGGCCAAGATCGTGAATCCAGCATCGAGCATCCAGAGGCCAGTATCCAGTATCACGGGTTAACTATCTGGAATTATGTGTTTTAGAAAACTTGACATAAGTTTTAAGATCTTAGCATATAATGCCATTAGAGGAGAGAATTCGATGAACAATATGATTGGAGAATTTACTGAACATACATATGGTACGTGGAACCGGCAGAAAGCATGGAAAACCCCTATACTGATAAAGGATGCAGAAGGGGTATACATATATGATGACAAGGGTAAACCGTACCTTGATTTTTCCTCTCAATTAATGTGTTCAAATCTTGGCCATAAGAACAAGGCCATTATTGAAGCGATTATAAAACAGGCAGAAAAATTGCCCTATGTAGCCCCTGCGTTTGCAAATGAGTCAGCAATGGCTGCTGTGGAGGCCTTGCGCTCTGTTATGCCCGAAGGTCTGGACAAGTTCTTTTTTTCAACGAGCGGAACCGAGGCAAACGAAGCAGCCCTTAAGATGGTCAGGCAGTCTAAAGCGCCTGCTTACAAAATTATTTCCCGATACCACTCATATCATGGGGCCACTCCGGCCGGAGCTGCTTTTACAGGGGATCCGAGAAGGTGGTTTTCTGAGCAGGCACGATGTATCATAGAAGGAGTACGTTTTGCTCCAGACAACTACTGCTATAGATGCCCCTTCGCATTGGAATATCCTGAGTGCAATTTTCAATGCGCCCGGTCTCTGGATTACATGATTAAGGAAGCAAACAATGTAGCCGCCATGATCGTAGAGCCGGTTGTGGGCACAAACGGGCGGATTGTACCACCGCCGGAATATTTTCCTATAATAAGGAGAATTTGTGATGAAAACGGGGTTTTACTTATA
>DAOWME010000241.1 GCA_030643245.1 Deltaproteobacteria bacterium | reverse complement strand
ATGATGTTCTATCTTCGGTCTACTGGAAAGCAGCAGTTCTATGAAAGACTCCAGGGAAAAGAGCTGCGAAGGGTGCTCCATGATCTTTTGCCTTAAAAATGTTTTTGACCGACTGTAGGCTAGGTGGGGCTCAGTCATAGCGAGCGAAGCCCAGCAATTTCATCCAGTTAAGAATGGTTGCCTCGTGAGGATTTGGACCATTGTTTAGCTTCTTTTTGAGGAAGAAAAAACCCCGTAAGGGTAAAATCATGCCAGGCGGTAAGGAAAGCATCAACCTGTTAATTGAGGTCGGATCATTTGACAAGGGAGGCCTGGAAAAATTCGTCTTAGACATGGTGCTTCTACTTGATCGCGAAAGATTCAGTGTTGTTATAGCGAGTGTGGGGCCGATAGGTTTTTTAGGGCAGAAAGCAATTGATGCGGGAATTAGAGTTTTCGAGCTTTCAGGTCCAGGCAGGAAACGGTTGTACAGAAAAATCCTGACGGAAGAGAGGATAAATCTCACCAACTCCCATTTTTCCCATTTCGGTTACTCTTTGTTCAAAGAAAATGGGATTCCCAATGTGACTTTCATCCACAATGTTTATGCATTCCTAAACGGCAGACAACTGAGGACTTTTCTCCAGTCTGACAAATATGTGGACAAGTACATTGCTGTATCAAAGGCTGCCAGGGACTATGCAGTAGGGAGGCTTGGGGTCGATAGATCAAAGGTTGTGTCAATTCCCAACGGGCTTGATTTGGAGGAACATAAGCTGAGAGAAGCACATGCTTCCGACGTTTCCCGTACTGAATTTGGATTAGCAAAGGAAGATTACGTATTGCTAAATGTGGCATCATACAATTTGCATAAGGGTCATTATCTTATGGCAGATGCTATGAAAAAGATTCTTGAAGTTCGAGATGATATCAAGATCCTTTGTATCGGGAACGTTGTTTTCCCACCACATGTCGAAGGCCTGAAGGCATATCTTAAGGAAGAGAAGTTGGATAGGCACATCATAATGCCTGGGTTCTACCCAAATGTGGAGTCATTTTATAAGATGGCCGATGCTTTCTTGCAGCCTTCTTTTATTGAAGGCTGGAGTATTGCCATGAATGAGGCCATGTTTTACGGTAAACCGATGATTTTGACAAGAACTGGAGGGGCTCCAGAGGTGATCGAAGGAAATGATATCGGGATATTGATTGATAACGAATACGGAGATATCTTGAATCTGGATTCCGCGCTTCTGGACTCCATGGCTTACAAGCAGAGGTCATTCAAGACTTCAACGGCTCTCGCTCAGGCGATGCTGGAGTTTGGCAATAATAAGGAACATTGGAAGGAGGCTGGGATGAAGGGGAGGCGGAAGTTCGTGGAGCGATACGACTTGAGGCAGATTGTAAAGCGGTACGAAGATATTTTTATCAAGGTTGCTTTTAGCAGAAACTGAAAGGAGAAATGATTGCTGAATGGACTTGTTGAGGCGTCTGAAGATCGCAGGCTTCTTATACTTTTGTAATCACTTCGTAATGAAGGTGCCGGTCTACAGCTTCAGGCATTGGTATTTGAAAAGGGTTTGTGGTATAAAGATTGGTCACGATTCGAGTATACATATGAACTGCTTTATCACAGGCGCCAAGATCCGGATCGGAGACAACACGGTGATCAATCGCCAGTGCTACCTGGATGGTCGGGTGTCCCTGACAATTGGCAACAACGTCAACGTTTCTCACCAGGTTTTAATCCAGACTCTAACACACGATCCCCAGAGCCCGGACTTCTCCTGTATTGAAGGGCCTGTTAAGATCGAAGACCATGTGTGGATAGGCACAAGGGCGATTATTCTGCCCGGAGTTACAGTTGGAGAAGGTGCCGTCGTTGGTGCCGGCGGAGTAGTGACACGCGATGTTCCACCATACAGCATCGTGGCTGGTTCCCCAGCCCGTGTAATCAAGGAAAGAACTAGGCAGCTACGCTACGAGACAAGGTACTTTCCATTTTTCGACACAGATATCCAATGAGGTTCAGCCCCAGGTTCCGGAATTTGATACTGTCGCCACAGCGTATTCTACATTATCTCCTGTTAAGTATTGAAGTAATGAAGGAATGGGGTTTCAATGAGTGGGCCCGTCGCGTCAGAATCAAGATATCTGGAACGGTCTCGGATCTACTACCGAATCTGGTCCGGGACAATGCCCCAATCACACAATACAGCCGCTTACGGCCCCAAAGCGTTGAGGGGCGGAAAACAATCTTGGTGGTGGAAGCCAGGATGTTGACGCCTGACCGGGATTCCGGATCACATCGTATGTGGGAAATTTTGAAATTATTAAAGGAGTTTGGCCATAGCGTGACCTTTGCTACAACAGACCTCGAATTCCGTGAGCCCTATGTATCGCAGTTGAGGAATTTAGGCATTGAGGTAATTACATCGAGGGATGTCCCCTCCATAGAGACCTACATCCAATACGTCGGGCCTGCTTTTGATGTGATTATTTTGAGCCGGGTAATAGTTGCTTCAAGGCTTATGGAATGGGTGAGGCTAAATGCGGCCAACGCTAAGGTTATATTTGATACCGTTGATTTGCATTTTTTGCGCGAACAACGACACTCCCACCTGAACCAATCCCAGGGCCTTTTAGCACAGGCAGAAGCACTCCGAAGGGAGGAGCTTGATAGTGCGAAAAAGGCCGATATCACGCTAGTGGTCAGCTCAGCCGAGAAAGAGATTCTGGAGAGGATAGCCTCTGGCCTCAGAATTGAGGTGCTTTCTAACATACATACACTGAAAGGTACAAAAAGGCCATTTTCTGAGCGTGAACAAATTCTTTTTCTGGGTGGATTCGAGCACGCGCCAAATATAGATGCCGTACAGTTTTATGTAAAAGAAATCCTTCCTCTGTTACGAAAAAGGATTGAAGGTGTTAAAACATTTATCGTGGGAAGCGATCCACCGGTTTCGGTAATGGCCTTGGCTGAGGAAGATGTGGTCATAACTGGATATGTTAAAGAGCTAAGCCCTTTCTTTACAGGTTGTCGGGTATTCATTGCACCCATCCGATATGGTGCAGGAGTCAAAGGTAAAGTGAATATGAGTATGAGCTACGGTCTTCCAGTGGTGGGCACGTCAGTGGCACTGGAGGGTATAGGTATAAACGCCACAGACGGGGTAGATGAGATGCTGGCGGATGACCCCACAGTCTTTGCAGAGAAGGTTGTAGCTATTTACAATAATGAAGAGCTTTGGAAAAAGCTTTCGGCAAATGGCCTTGAAAATGTTAGGAAGCATTTTTCGCCTGAAGTGGCCAAAGCAGTGTTGAAAAGGATTCTCCAGTAAGGTTCCTATTGGCATGTTGCGGAGTATTCTGCGTCAAGTAGGATTAACTCCGAAAGAGTTGCTTTATGTTGGGTTTCGCTGCGCTCAACCCAACCTACGTCCTGACGGTGTAACGTTTTCCATATGTGTGGCATTTTATAATTTCATACGTCCTCATGAAACTCTAAGTCGTACGGATGATAGAAGCTTCTTACCTAAAACCCCGGCAATGGCTGCAGAAATAACAGACCATCAATGGACTACACAAGAGCTGTTGGCTTTCAAAACTTAATGTCAACTATCAGGAGCTTATGACCGACTGCGCTGTTGTCATTGTCACCTATCATCCAAATTCGATTTTCGCCAATTCCCTTGAGGAGCTAGCGACGTCCTGTAGCCAAGTAATCGTAGTCGACAACACACCGGTCGCATTCCCACTCCACGTTCCACAAGGGGTCAGGCTTGTTTCCTTTGGTTGGAATCAAGGTCTCGCCACGGCCCTCAACAGAGGCGTAGAATTGGCAGGCCAAATGGGTTTCGATAACATTTTCTTGCTTGACCAGGATTCCCGCCCGCCGGAAGACTTCTTCGAGAAGATGCTGGCCTTCAAGAAAAAGGTGGATTCGGTGACAACAGACATTGCTCTCTATGTCCCCGACTTTTATGATCGAAACAGCAATAGCCACGCTAGATACCCAGTACTCACGCCGCTGACCGTCAGACATGTTACCTGTAAGGACTTGACCTCCGGTCCTCGCAGCCATGCGACTATAGCCATAACCTCGGGCAGTCTCCTCCCCTATTCCAAGTACAATAGGATAGGACCTTTCAGAGACGACTAT
>DAOWME010000041.1 GCA_030643245.1 Deltaproteobacteria bacterium | reverse complement strand
TGCCTATTTCGAGGATTTTGTGTTTGAAGATCGGGCAAAGATGGCCTGAAGATGAGATGTACAAATGGGGAAGTTATTTCGGCCTCGCCCCTTAATACCAATATCACAAAGAAACAGAAACTTCCAGTTTTATCGACAAAATACTTTTACTTTCTTCGCAAACCATTGCCAATACTAAAACTCTGACATGTGCGTCAGGGCTGATGTCAGCCTTGACTTATACACATATAATAAAGTATTATACTCAATATATGAATTTTGAATGGGACGAGGACAAAAACCGTATTAACAGGGCCAAGCATGGATTGGCATTCGAAGACGCCGAAATAATATTCGCCGGTAAAACCCTAACCATTGAAGATACACGCCTGAACTACGGTGAACCCCGATTTATTACTCTTGGCGAATTGGCCGGCAGGGTTGTTGTGATCGTCCACACGCCGCGTAATGACGCGATCCGCATAATTTCGACGAGGAAAGCCAATGAACGAGAACAAGCCATCTATCAAAAGTGATTTGAAGCGACTGGATGCCATGTCAGACAAAGATATTGATTACTCTGATATACCGGAGTTGACAAACGAGCAACTTTCTTCCATGCGCTTAACCTCTGAAGCGCTACCCAATCCTGAAGCTAAAAAAAAGAGGATCACCATCTATCTTGATAACGATCTGCTTGAGGAACTTCACGCTCGTGCCGATGCCGCAGGACATAATTATCAAACAATGATAAACGATGTCTTGCGGGAATATCTTGGCAGAAGTCATAAACAGTGAGCTGAGATATTTTTCGTTAATTTATTTTGGCTCTATATGGATTCCAGGCTGGTGACTGTTTTTGACTTACCCTAAGGCTTTGCCACAAGAGGCAGGTAACATAAAGTGCAAATAATACAATGGGTTACATGTCGGCATATCAACTGATTGAAAAGGCTAAATGTGGATATTGATGTACCAACCTGGAATCCATATAGAGCCATCATTTTTAGTTCTATTGAACGATCATATGGAAATATTCTGTTTGCCCGTTCCTTTTAACCTGACCTTTATCCGAGTCACAAGACATAGCGAAAATTCTTTTCTTGATAAAGTAATGTCCGTTATTAAAGCATCTTGTGACCAATAAGTCTTTAACTTTTTTCATGAAACTTGATATTTTATTTTTTTAGTCACTATTATATTCAGACGTTGTACCTGATGGGTCAGTTGGGGAAGTTATTTCAGCCTCGTCCCTAAGGAGGGGATCCCTTGAAGGAGAAGTATATATGCATCCATGGGCACTTCTACCAGCCCCCCAGGGAAAACCCCTGGCTTGAAGAGATTGAGCTTCAGGATGGAGCCTATCCGTACCACGACTGGAATGAGAAGATAGCCGCAGAGTGCTATGCTACAAATGCAGCCTCTCGTATCCTGGAGCCCAGAGGAAGGATCATTAACATAGTCAACAACTACGCAACGATGAGTTTTAACTTCGGACCGACTCTTCTTTCCTGGATGGAGAAACATAAACCGGAAATTTACGAAGACATCCTCGATGCGGACAGGGTGAGTATTGAAAGGTTCTCCGGACACGGGTCCGCGATTTCCCAAGTTTACAACCATATCATAATGCCCCTGGCAAACAAAAGGGATAAGTACACCCAGGTGAAGTGGGGGGTACGTGACTTTGAAAAGAGGTTCGGGAGGTTCCCTGAAGGGATGTGGCTTCCGGAGACCGCCGTTGACCTGGAGAGTCTCGAAGTGCTGGCAGAGTTTGGAATAAGGTTCACTATCCTCTCCCCAACGCAGGCTAAAAGAGTAAGAAAGAGAGAAGGCATTGTAAAATGGGAAGATGTGAGTGTCGTAAAGGTTGATACAACGATGCCTTACCTCTGTATCCTTCCATCCGGAAGGGTCATAAACCTGTTTTTCTACAATGACCCCATTTCTCGTGATGCTTCCTTTGGCAACCTTTTAAATAGCGGAGAAGGCTTTGCCAAGAGGTTAATCTCCGCCTTTGCCGAGGACACCCAAAAACCCCAGCTCGTAAACGTTGCAACGGATGGTGAAACTTTCGGGCACCACCATCGCTTTGGAGATATGGCACTGGCCTACTGCCTTCATTTCATACAGTCAAATAACCTTGCAATAATAACCAACTATGGGGAGTATCTCGAGAAGCACCCGCCAACCCATCTGGTGGAAATCCTTGAGAACTCGTCCTGGAGCTGCGTCCATGGTGTAGAAAGATGGAGAAGCGATTGCGGATGCAACTCAGGGAAACACCCTGGATGGACCCAGGCATGGAGGGAACCTCTGAGAGAGGCTATGGACGGACTGAGGGACAGGATAGCCCCCCTTTACGAAGAGGAGGCGTCAAGATACCTTGAAGACCCGTGGGAAGCGAGAGACAGCTACATAGATGTCATATCGGACAGGTCACGTGAGAATACGAAGTGGTTCTTTGAACAACACGCCACCAAGCCCCTATCAACAGAAGGGGAGATAAGGGTTCTAAAGCTACTGGAAATGCAGAGAAATGCGATGCTCATGTTTACCAGTTGCGGGTGGTTTTTCGATGAGATGTCAGGGATTGAGACTACCCAGATCATGCGATATGCAGCAAGGACAATGCAACTAGCAGAGGAACTATCGAACAGACCAATAGAAGAAGAATACCTTTCTGTTATCGAGAAGGCCCGCACGAACATCCCGGAGCTGGCAAACGGTAGAAAGGTGTACGAGGAATTTGTTAAACCTGCGATGCTCAACCTGATCAGGGTTGCTGCTGACCAAGCCATATTTTCACTCTTTGAAGAGTGTCCCGAAATCGCCTCTGTATATTCCTACACAGCAAGCAAAGATGCCTGCGATTTGATGGAGGCCGGGAGGCTGAGGCTAGCTATAGGGAAGAGCACTATAACTTCAGACATAACCTGGGAAGAGGAACGTGTAGCATATGTCGTACTCCACCTGGGCGATCACAACGTCAATGGCGGGTCTAGACATTATACGGACGAGGAAGGGTTCTCAATCATGTATGCGGAAATAAAGGAGGCTTTTGACAGGGGAGATGTGCCCGAGCTCATAAAGCTTATAGATAAGCACTTTGGTGTGAACAACTATTCTCTGCGACATCTCGTCAGGGATGAACAAAGAAAGGTCTTAAATCATATTCTCAGTTCAACCCTGGATGAAGTGGAGCTTCTGTTCCGTCACATATATGAGGAAAATTACACGATAATGAATTTTCTCCAAGGGATCGGCATGCCGTTTCCAAAACCGTTCGTTGCAGCCACCGAATTTGTCCTCAACAGAGATATGAAGGAAGTTCTGGAAGCAGAGAAGCCGGATCTGGATAAGTTAGAAAGTTTGATAGATGAGGTCACGAAATGGGTTGTTGAGATAGATAAACCAACTTTGGGCTTTGCGGCGAGTTCAATGGTTAACACATTAATGGAGGATCTCATCTGGAACCCTGAAGATCTCTTGCTGCTCCGGGAACTGGAACATACTCTCAGGTTGTTGAACTCACTCCAGTTAGATTTGGACCTGTCAAGGTCACAGAATATCTACTTCAAGTTAGGCCAGGACATTCTTGGAGCGGTCGAAGAGAAAGGAGAAAATGGAGAGGAAGGATACGAGAAGTGGCTGGAAGCTTTTCATAAATTGGGGCGTCAGTTGCATGTGAAGGTTCGTGATGGGGGCGAGGGGGGGGGAAATGAATAGAAGAGGAAGCGGTCTGCTCCTTCATATATCATCCCTTCCCTCACCCTTCGGGATTGGAGATCTGGGGCCATGGGCTTACAAGTTTGCGGATTTTCTTGCTGAGACAAAACAGGGCTTCTGGCAAATCCTCGCCTTAAACCCCACAGAACCCGCTTATGCCAACTCGCCCTACCATAGTATGTCGGCCTTTGCCGGCAACCCATTGTTTATCAGCCCGGAGCTTCTCGTTCGCGACGGCCTGCTTGCCAGAGAAGACGTTGAACCCCTGTCTGATTTTCCCGAGCAACGGGTCGACTATGAAACGATTATACCTTACAAAAAAAGGATTTTTTACCGGGCATATGAGTCTTTTAGGAAAATCACGGATAATCATGATTATGAAACGTTCTGCGGGGACAATGCCCATTGGCTGGAGGACTTTACCCTCTTTGTTGCGCTTAAGGCCCATTTCCCTGGAAGGGTCTGGAGTGAGTGGCCTCCTGAAATACGGGACAGGGAAAGGGGTGCGCTCCAATCACTTAAAAAGCAACTCCACGAAAGAATAGAGATGGAGAAATTCATCCAGTATATATTCTTTAAGCAGTGGTCCGCCTTCAAAGCATATTGCAATCAAAAGAGTATCCAGATCATCGGAGACATGCCAATTTATGTGGACTATAACAGCACAGATCTATGGGTAAACCCCGAGATATTCAAATTGGATGAGGAGAAAAGACCTTATGTCGTTGCCGGTGTGCCACCTGATTATTTCAGTAAGACCGGACAGCTTTGGGGGAATCCCGTTTACCGTTGGGAAACGCTCAAGAGCACAGGCTACGCGTGGTGGATTCACAGAGCAGAACATCAGATGAAACTCTTCGACCTGGTGAGGCTTGACCATTTCCGTGGCCTTGTGGGGTACTGGGAAGTTCCCGCAGGCGAAAGCACTGCAATAAACGGAAGGTGGGTTGAAGCGCCTGCAGAGGACTTCTTCGGTGTCCTCCTTAAAAGGTTCCCCTATCTCCCCGTAATTGCGGAGGACCTTGGGTTCATCACCCCGGATGTGAGGGAAGTAGTAAGGCGTTTCGATTTTCCCGGCATAAAGGTGCTTCTCTTCGCCTTCGGTGAGGATTTTCCCGCTAATCCCTATATACCCCATAACCTCGCAAGAAACTGCGTTATGTATACAGGGACTCATGACAACAACACTGTAAGGGGGTGGTTTGAAAACGAGGCAACTAGCAAGGAGGTACAGAGATTTTACCGGTACCTGGGGCGTGAGGCGCCAGCGGAGGAGATTCACTGGGAGTTCATAAGACTCACCATGATGTCTGTTGCAGACACGGTCATCCTGCCTGTGCAGGATATTTTAGGGATCGGTGAAGAGGCCCGGATGAATCGACCCGCCACAACACAGGGCAATTGGCAGTGGAGACTTTTACCAGCACAACTAACACCCCGGCTTTCCAGGAGGCTTTTGGAAATGACGGAGATTTATGGAAGGACATAGGTCCTTCTTCATCAGTGGCCCGCCCCTGTATATTTTTCCAGAGAATGGGGGTTGCTTTTTTCAAAGAGATTTCTGTGTTCGCCGATCTGAACGAAGAAGAGATCAGAAAAATCATGGACATTGCTCGATTGGTTTGCACCAGATTGAGAAAAGCGGATGAGGAAACCATTAAGGGACGTGGCCGAAATAACTTCCCCAACTATGCATCTCATCTTCAGGCCATCTTTGCCTGATCTTCAAACACAAAATCCTCGAAATAGGCAAAACTATTCCTGTGGTTTTGTATTTTCAGATCGAACAAATCTAACCTAAATCTGAGCGCCAATTTGAGAAAGTTATTTCGGCCACGTCCCTAAGTTGATCACAACCCTGAACATAGCATTGAGCAAATAGGGCATTGTACTGATCATATTAGAATTGCTGAGAACTGCTATTTTCCCTTGACAAATCATGAAAAATCATTTAACTTAGCCACTTTGTACTTGTAACTATTGAATCTAAATACTCATTTTTGCGGAGGAGAGTTTGTGTTCGACAGTTTGACGGAAAGGCTCAACACAGTATTTAAAAAACTGAGGGGCCACGGTAAGCTCAGTGAACAAAACATTAAGGATGTCCTTAGGGAGATTCGTCTCGTCCTTCTGGAGGCAGATGTAAATTTCAGAGTAGCAAAGGACTTCATCGAAGCCATTAGAGTAAAAGCATTAGGAAAAGAGGTGTTGAACAGTCTTACTCCTGCTCAGCAGTTGATCAAGATCGTTAATACGGAACTCACTTCCCTCTTAGGAGGAGAGAATTCCCAACTGAAACTGTCCGGGAGACGTCCAATATCAATGATGTTTGTTGGATTGCAGGGGTCTGGCAAAACAACAACCGTTGGCAAGCTAGCCAAATTCTTGAAAGAGAAGAGTCATAACCCCTATATGGTCCCTGCTGATGTGTCTCGTCCGGCAGCCATAGACCAGTTGCAGAAACTGGGGCAGCAACTGAAGGTTGATACATATGAACCTAAACAGGATGAAAACCCACTTGTCATCTGCAAGAACGCCGTGAGCTTTGCCGGTGTCAGCGCCCATGATATAGTGCTCATAGATACGGCTGGAAGGTTACACATAGATGAAGAATTGATGCAAGAACTTCAAACGATAAAAGAAACCATATTGCCCAACGAGATCCTCCTGGTAGCCGATGCCATGACCGGTCAAGATGCTGTAAATGTAGCCGGTAAATTTAATGAAATGTTGGATATGGACGGAGTCATCCTTACCAAAATGGATGGTGATGCCAGGGGCGGGGCGGCTTTGTCGATTAAGGCTGTGACAGGGAAGCCCATAAAGTTTGTGGGTACAGGCGAACATCTTGACGCCTTAGAAGTTTTCTTTCCGGACAGAATGGCTTCTCGTATCTTGGGAATGGGAGATGTTTTATCCCTCATAGAAAAGGCCCAGGCAACCTTTGATGAGAAGAAGGCAGTAGAACTTGAGAAGAAGATAAGGAAAAACACCTTTACTTTAGAAGACTTTAAAGATCAGATCCAACAGGTAAAGAGGATGGGCTCACTGGAGCAAATCTTCGGAATGATCCCGGGAATAAGTAAAATTAAGGCTCTAAGAGGCTTACAACCTGATGAAAAGGAATTGGTGAAGATCGAGGCTATTATCAACTCCATGACGAAAGAAGAGAGGCTGAGGCATACGATTTTGAATGGAAGCCGTCGCAAGAGAATCGCAAAAGGGAGTGGCACCAGCGTTCAGGATGTGAATAGACTCATTAAGAACTTCAACCAGATGCGTAAGATGATAAACAAAATTACAAAAAAAGGGATGAGAGGATTCAGGGGAGAAATACTTCCATCTTAATTTCCCTATCAGGTACATAGGAGGTTGTGAAAGCATGCCTGTTAAGATAAGATTGGCGAGGAAGGGGGCTAAGAAGAAACCTTTTTACAGAATAGTGGTGGCGGATGCCAGAGCCCCTAGAGATGGGAGGTTCATCGAAGTTGTTGGTACCTACAATCCGTGCATGGAGCCTGCTGAGATAAAGCTCAAAGATGAGAGAATACTGGATTGGTTGACCAAGGGAGCCCAACCAACCCAAACCGTTCGGAGCATTTTAAAGAAGGAGGGAGTCTTAAAAAATTTTACAGCAAAATTAAGCGCGGAGGTTACTAAAGATGAAGAACTTGATTAAGTACATTGCTGAAGCACTAGTGGATAATCCTGATGAGGTGGTGGTCTCAGAGGTTGAAGGTGAGAGGACCTCAGTCATTGAGTTGAAAGTGGCAAAGGAGGACCTGGGGAAGGTTATCGGAAAACAAGGAAGAACAGCCAGGGCGATGAGAACGATCCTGTCTGCAGCCTCAACAAAGATTAAAAAGAGGTCCGTGCTGGAAATCCTGGAGTAAGATTTTTCTCACCATGGAAGACGACCTGTTGGTTATAGGAAAGATCATTGGCACTCATGGGACTGAGGGCAAAATGAGGGTCCATTCCGATGCTGAATCTTATGCTACCTTCTTCGCACAGGATTTTCTGTATCTAAAAGGCAGAAAAGGGGATATAAGAAGATACGAACTTTCTCATATTGGGCCACATAAGAACGTCCTCCTTCTGGAACTCGACGGTGTATCCTCAATCAGCGAAGCAAAAGAACTCGTCGGCGCTTCTATCCTTGTCGAAAAAAGCAAATTGCCCCCTCCCGCTGAAGATGAGTATTATTGGTTTGACATTATCGGTCTGGAGGTATTCACCGATAACGGCACCTTCCTTGGAACGGTCAAAAGAATTTTACAGACAGGGAGCAATGACGTATACGTCATTGGGAAAAAGGAAAAGGAATATCTAATCCCGGCGATTGCTGATGTGGTCACCAACATAGATGTGGGAAAAAAAACAATGATCGTATGTCCTTTGGAAGGTCTTTTTGGAGATGGTGAGATTTGATATCCTTACACTATTTCCGAATATGTTTCCTTCTCCACTCAATGAGAGCATACTGAAAAGAGCTCAACAGAAGGGACTGGTTGAGATAGAGGTTCACGACCTCCGTGACTTTTCATCAGACAAACACCACACTGCGGATGATTACCCCTATGGCGGCGGACGGGGTATGGTAATGAAGCCGGAGTTGATTATCGAGGGTATTGAAAAGGTGACGTCGCCGATTGAGGGATCAAGGATTATCCTAATGACCCCTCAGGGAAAGAGTTTTGATCACGCGTACGCATTGAAGCTGTCATGGCTGTCACAGATCGTCATCATTTGCGGCAGGTATGAGGGGGTTGATGAAAGGGTAAGAAAATACGTTGACGATGAGATTTCCATTGGAGATTACATACTCTCCGGGGGAGAACTGGCGGCAATGGTATTGCTTGACACTGTTACAAGACTGATCCCTGGGGTCTTAGGAAATCCGGGTTCACCAGAGGATGAGTCATTCTCCAACCGGTTATTGGAATACCCTCAATATACACGCCCAAGGAAATACAGAGGCTTAGAGGTTCCGGAGGTGCTCCTCTCCGGTAATCATGGAGAGATCAAGAGATGGAGACGCATGCAATCTCTTAAAAGAACCTTGGAAAGACGTCCGGATCTCCTGGAACAAATCGACTTGTCCGATGAGGATTTGAGCCTGTTATCTGAGATGAGAAAGGAATCGGACCCAAGTAAGTAGTGGCAGAAACGACAAGAACGGCAAACCTCTATTTGGCCCTGTTACATTACCCCGTTTACGACAAAAACAAGAAGGTCGTTTCTACGTCGTTAACCAGCGTGGATATTCATGACATTGCGCGAGCAGCTAGAACTTACGGGATACGCAAATACTACTTAGTTACCCCCCTAAGGAAACAACAGAAATTGGCAGAGAGGATACTTCTTCACTGGAGATCGGGATTTGGTGCCCAGTATAATCCCAGGAGGAAGGAAGCCTTAAAGTTGGTTACAATATCCGATTCACTGGATAGAGTTTGTGAGGACATCCATAGTGACTGGGGTATAAGACCTCATACAGTGGTTACTGATGCCCAGCTCTTTGAGAGGAGCATCGACTATTTAGATTTAAAAAAACTTATTGAAGAAGGATCAAGACCTTACCTTCTCTTATTGGGGACCGGTTGGGGTGTGACAGAAGATGTTATCGAAGATTCGGATTATGTGCTGGCCCCCATCCGGGGGGCTACTGAGTACTATCACCTATCAGTGAGATCGGCAGCGGCTATAATCCTCGATAGACTATTGGGAATGAGAGATGAAAAATCCTTGGAGAGCTAACTATGAGTAGTCTGATAGAAATGATAGAAAAAGAACATATGAACATCGGCATACCGGAGTTCCAACCCGGAGACACAATTAAGGTGCATTCCAGGATCGTGGAAGGAGACAAAGAGAGGATACAGATCTTTGAGGGTGTTGTGATAAGAAGGAGGGGAGGAGGAAGCGGGGCAAGTTTCACCGTGAGAAAAGTCTCTTACGGTATTGGTGTAGAAAGGATAATCCCCCTCCATTCACCGAGGATTGCCAAGATAGAGGTTGTCCGCAAAGGACGGGTGAGGAGAGCAAAACTCTACTATCTCAGAAAACTGAAGGGCAAGGCTGCCCGTATCAAAGAGAAAAGATTCTCACGATGATACCTTTTCCCATTACTCATCCGGAGAGGGGAATATATGCAAAGGGATATCGATCTATTGCCGGAGTTGATGAAGCAGGAAGGGGGCCTCTCGCCGGGCCGGTTGTTGCGGCCGCTGTTATACTTTCCGAAGACTGCATTATCCCGGGGATAGCAGATTCCAAGAAGCTATCGGCCGGCAAGAGAGAAGCATTATTCAGCAAAATCCATGAGGATGCTCAAGCCGTTGGCATTGGTATCGTGGATCAACGAGAGATTGAGAAAATCAACATCCTTCAAGCCAGCCTGAAAGCGATGGTGTTCGCGGTTGTCGACTTAGGGGTTCTAGTTGACTACCTCCTAGTTGACGGTATACATAATATCCCCAACCAAATTCCTCAATCAGTCATCAAGAAGGGCGATTCTCTCAGTCCGTCCATCTCTGCTGCCTCCATTATTGCCAAAGTTACCAGAGACCGGATAATGGTTGCATATCATCGCATATACCCTGAATACAATTTTGCACAGAACAAAGGATATGGGACAAAAGAGCATATGCTTGCGATCAAGAGATTTGGTTGCCGTGAAATCCACAGAAAGACTTTTAAGGGTGTAAAAGAATATCTTGGGGGGTAATGACTAAGAAAAGGATCTCGTTGGGCAGGAGAGGAGAAGAAATCGCTGTTTCGTATTTGAAGAGCCTCAAATATAAGATTATCGAGAGAAACTATACCTGTATTTTTGGAGAGATAGATATTATAGGAAGAGACAGGAAAACACTCTCGTTCATCGAGGTGAAGACCAGGTCGTCCACGGAATACGGTCATCCCTACAACGTCGTAAATAAGAGAAAACAGCACCAGATCTCAAAAGTAGCCTTGGAATATATAAATAAGAACAATTTGCAGGATGTAGATGCCCGCTTCGACGTGATAGCGGTCCAAATCTCTCCGGAAGGTGAAAAGGTAGAGTTGATAAAAAACGCTTTTGATCTAATTCAGCATTATTACTGAACACCGCCTTCATACTCTTCTGAATGGTATCTGATGATCCTGCTTACAATTTTGCTCGTAGACGCCCTCCTTATCTCCGGTATGCGCACGACCCTTCCTCCAATGGATTCAACAATGTCTCTGCCGATTATGGTATCCTCGTCCCAATCCCCTCCTTTGACAAGGACGTGAGGCTTCAAAAAAGAGAGGATATCGTGCGGGTCCGGTTCATCGAATATTACAACTAAATCAACACATTGTAATGCAGCCAGCACTTCCGCCCTTTCTTCCTGAGGGATGATGGGCCTTCGATCTCCTTTTATTGTTCTTACGGAGTGATCGCTGTTTACTGCAACTATCAACACATCTCCGAGTTTTCTTGCCTCTTCCAGATACCTGGTGTGACCCACATGGATTAAATCAAAGCATCCGTTGGTAAAGACGACCTTCTTACCCTCCGCCTTCAACCCATTCACGAGCGTCTTCAGTTCATCTCTTGATTTGACTTTTTCTTTGAACTTCATAAGCTTTATGGACGTGGCCGAAATAACTTCCCCATTTGTACATCTCATCTTCAGGCCATCTTTGCCCGATCTTCAAACACAAAATCCTCGAAATAGGCAAAACTATTCCTGAGGTTTTGTATTTTCAGATCGAACAAATCTGACCTAAATCTGAGCGCCAACTTGAGGAAGTTATTTCGGCCACGTCCCTAAGGATATCTCTCAACTCTCAACTCTTAACTCTTAACTCCTTATCGCTTCATCAGGATCGATAATGCCTGCCAGCCATGCAGGGATTGCACTCACCCCCATCAGCGGCATCACACCCAGGATGAAAAGTAGGACGATTGATTGAAGATCACAGTGCACAGGGACAGGAAATTTAGGATAAATGCTGGCGCATCCTATACAGTAACCGGAAATGCCGGGGGTCCCCATGAGGGCATAGACAAATCCCACAAGGACGCCGATCGATGTGCCGGTGAGCCCCATGATCAGACTCTCCATCATCCGTATTTCAATAATCTCTCCTGTTTGCCACCCGACAGCCTTCAGTATCCCTATTTCTTTGCTGACATCTACGCTGATATGGGCTGACTGTGCCCAGACCAAGAGGAGGACAGTCACGAGCAGGATCAGCCACATCGCCTGAAATGTTCCCCCCCGACGTCCGAAGGCCTCCTTCACCAGATCGGTCAAGGCCTTGCTGGTGAGCACCCGCGTGTTCTTGAAAAGTCGTGTAATCTCCCAGGCCACCATGTCGGCGTTTTCAGGGGCATCCGTATAGACCAGCAAGTCTGACGCCTGATTTTCCGCATAACCGAAGAACGATCTCGCATCCTCGATGGCGCAGATAATCAAATCAGTGCTGTAAACTTGAACGTCACTGTTAAGGATCCCCACGACCTCAAATTCACCCTTATTTCCAAGTGTATCCTCGATTTGAAGCGTGTCCCCCACATCAAGGGTATCTTCATCCGCGAAATAAAGCATGTCCCCCACAACAGCGCCAAAACTCAAGGCCACCCCGTTGCCCAGGACCGCCTTGTTGCGATCACCCGGCACGAGAAAAAAACCCCTCTCAATCGCCCAGGGCAGCCTTTCGCTGGGTATAAAATTGTTGAGGTCCAACCCCATCAAGGTGAACGATGCGTCGACCTCATCGATCGTCAGGGGAAGGTATCCCCACACCCGCGGGATTACCCGCTTCACATGAGCGATTTCCTCAATCCTGGGCTTTAGATCAATAGAAATCTCTCCCACGCGGCCGCCATGTATGCCCTGGACAGTGACATCGGGCAAGAAGGCCCTGGCTATCCCTGCGTCTTTTACGAACCCGCCCCTTGTGAACATCATAAAGGACGATGTGGCCATAACGAGAATCAGAGGGACCACAATCGCCAGGGTTTTTGCCTTGTAACGCCGCAGGTCTTGAGCGGCCATAAGCCATAGGCTAACATGTTTGGGGATCTTCATGGCTTCCTTCTAATGACCGTGAGTCTATATACCTTTTCGGAAAGCACCCCCGGAGTGGCAACCACATCGCAATCCGAATGAAAGCAGAACCCTCCGGGTATATCGCTCCGGCGGGCATAGATCCCTTCTGCAAGATTTCTTGAAGTGCAACACTGTGCAATGATGGGCATGGCCGGTCCACCCAGGGTCTCCACCACGGCCATTCGCATTTGAATGTCCCTTGATCGTTGGTAATTAGTCGAAATCCGGTCGTTGTATAGATACAGGGCCATGAACACTATAATGGAAAAAAGTATCCTTGCAAAATATCTCTCTTTGATTAATTGGAAAATCATCAGCAAGACTCGTGGGTTGTCTGTGGTTGGAAGTTCGGGCCCGCTAAAGACGGAACCAGCGGACAGTTCGGCCGAGTTTCCTGTGGCTGGGTTCTAATAATGCATTCTCTTTGGAAGGAATTCGGTCTGTAACCCTAATCTGACTCCTCTCGACCAGGATAAGGCCGCAAGTACCATGCCGGAGATAAGCTTTCCTTGGAATATTTGGAAGATACAGCGATTGCCATGAGCGGTTGCAGTATTTCTAGGTTGGAAACTTGCCAGGCCCATCTTATCAAAGGCCTATTTATGGGATGACCAATGATTGCAGGCAAAACCCAAGAAGGGGAGGGAGACATTCAGATGCAATAATGCATCTTGTTGCATAAATCAGTTGCAAAAATGCACTTAGTGGCGGCACTTAGTAGCGCAATTCTGTCTATCTATTGCAACCGATATTCTAATCACTTGCCATACGTAACTGTTCAAGGGTTTCAGGGATCATGGAAAGTCTTCCTGATCCCTGACCACCTGCGATCTGTTACGTTTTCACTGCCTGAACTGTCTCCTGGCGACAAGGCAACCGATAAAGAAAAGTACAATTCCTGTCAGGAAGAGCTTCAGCGCCTCCGGCCATAAGACTGAAAATCCGAGGCCTTTTTGAATGATCGCATTAGCCGCTATATTGAAATGGGTTGTCGGCAAGAGTTTGCCCACCAGCGTCAAAAACGGCATCATGTTCTCCAGGGGCGTCACAATGCCTGACAAAAAAACAGCGCCAAACCAAACGCCGAAGGACAAAAGGATTGTTTGTAGCATATTTCGGCATAGGGTTCCAACACAGATACCGATACCGGTTGTGCCGAGCAAGGAAAGACCCATAAAGACCATGAAAGTAAGTGGATTTCCTCTACACGGCACCTTAAACCAGAATAACACAAGAAAAGAAAAGACGGTGGCGACCATACCGATGAGAAGAGGGACCACTGTCTTTGCGGTCAGGATTTCCCATGAACGGGTCGGGGTGACGAGAAGCTGATCAATCGTTCCTCGCTCTTTCTCTCTCACAACAGCGGTTCCGGAAAGGACAAGCCCACCGATGAGGCCGGCAACCACGATGTGAAAGATCACCACATAGTATACCCCCTCCATCTCCTGGTTATAGAGTATCCTCAACCGGTTATCTATGCCCGGAAGATGAGGGACCACTATCCCTCGTCTGCCAAGTCTTTCGATAATGATCCTCTCATTGTAATTGCCGATAATTCGTTTTGCAAAACCGATTGCCTGCCCGGCCTGATTGCCGTCGGTTCCGTCGCAGATGAACTGTATGGGCGCGGGCCTTCCATCTGACAGATTACGTGTGAAGTCCGGGGGGATGATCAAGGCAACCCTTGCGTCGAAATTATCGAGCGCCTTTTTGACCTCTTCCATACTGGTGGCAAAACCCTTCAAGTCAAAATATTCGTTGGATACGAAATTTTCAACCAGATCCCTACTCACCACTGTGCGATTCATGTCATAGACAACGGTCTTCAGATGTTCGGCATCTACAATCCAGCAGTACCCGCACAAAATAATTCACGCGGTAAAATGATATACGATAAGAGCCATGGCTACCGGATCGCGATAAAAATGGATAAACTCCTTTTTGATCAACCCTAAAAGACGTTCCATTTTGTTTACCTCCCTACAGAAATTTGTAGATTCAGATTTTTTTATTCTTAACTATCCATGCACATATCGAGAAGATTACAATACAATAGACAACCAGCGACACCGCGTTCTCCCAATAGGAGAGGATACCTGAACCCTTTAGGATCTGGGCCCTGATAATTACCGTATAAAACCTTCCCGGGAAGAGAAATGAATAGATGCGCCACCCATGGGGACTGTTTTCCAGGGGACAGATGGTGTCCCCAAATATAAATGCAGGCATCAGCGTAAAAACGATGCCGAGCAACATAGCGGTGAGCTGGCTCTTGGTCAGGGTAGAGATGAAGAAACCCATGGCCACAGTGGCAAAAACCATCAAAAAAGTAGCCGCGCAAAGCATAAAAAAGCTCCCCCTAAGTGGAAGACCGAACCACCAGAGCCCAAAACCAATAATAACGATAAAATCGAGGGTCAGCAATATTACGTAAGGTGACATCTTGCCTGCGATGTATTCGTATGAGTGGATCGGCGAGGCAAATATCTGCTGGATGGAACCGGACTCTTTCTCCCGAACAATGGCAAGCGCGGAGAGTATGGGGACAAAGCCCAGTATCCCAATGCTGAATGCGCCCGTGACGGTATAGGTAAACTCCCTCAATGATTGGTTGTACCAGGTCCTTGGTGATAGCACCACGGGTTCAAGGCCAACCGTGAATCCATTCCTCTTGAGAAATGCGGTCGCCATCTCAACGGAAACAGATGCATTGATGGCGCTCAAAAAGTTGGATATAACCATCGCAGTATTTTTGTCGGATCCATCGATCAGGGTCTGTATCCTGGCCGGGAGATATTCCTTGATCTCCCTGGAGAAGCCGGAGGGGATAATGATTACGCATCTGGTCTCGCCTGTGGCGAGCAGTTCTTCCGCTTGATCGTATTCCGTAAGACGGTATGCAACTTCAAAATACGAAGAATTGTCGATCCGTTCGATATAATCCCTACTATCCACACTCCGATCCATGTCGAAAACGGCTATGGGGAGTTCCGTCAGCTCAAAAGTCAGGGTATAGGCGCAGAGAAAAAGCATAAAGAGCGGCATGCCGAGGGCTATAATGAGGCTCAGGGGATCCCTTAAGATATGAAGGAACTCTGCCTTCATTACTGTCCATATTCTTTGCTTGGTCACTGGTCTTTCCTCTCTTCATCCGGACATGGCACGAC
>DAOWME010000217.1 GCA_030643245.1 Deltaproteobacteria bacterium | reverse complement strand
AGGTCAGATTTGTTCGATCTGAAAATACAAAACCACAGGAATAGTCTTACCTATTTCGAGGATTTTGTGTTTGAAGATCGGGCAAAGATGGCCTGAAGATGAGATGTACAAATGGGGAAGTTATTTCGGCCACGTCCCTTAACCACAATTGTGATTGCAGGGAAACCAATTGACAAAGTGGGGATAAAATTGTAACGTTAGATACTTATCATGTCTGTTTCATAAGATGTCCCCAATCCTCTTTTGTGCCTCGTTCGATCCTTTTATTTGTAAGAGCGGGTGGAGTAATTCTGTGAATGCTGAGATTATAACCATCGGTGATGAACTTATTTCGGGAAGTGTTTTGGACACCAATGCCTCTTTTCTAGCCGGAAGCTTACGCGCTATCGGTGTAGAGGTTACCTGGATGACCTCTGTGGGTGACGATGAATCGAACATCAAGGATTCTCTATTGAGTGCCCTTGAGAGATCTGATGTAGTAATAGTTACCGGCGGGTTGGGGCCTACCCCCGATGATATCACCGCTGAGGCGGCAGCCAAAACCTTCGGGAGGGAGCTTGTCCTCAATAAAGAAGCCTTGAATCGGATCAAGGAGCTCTTTAGCGGACGCGGTTTGGAAATGACTCCCAACAATGAAAAACAGGCCCTCATACCTGCGAAAGCAAAGTTGATAACGAATCTCGTCGGCACTGCCTGTGGGTTCGCACTGAGGGAGAAGGGGAAACTCATCTTCTTCCTTCCCGGCGTGCCCAAGGAACTGGCAAGGATGACCGATAACAGTGTCATCCCCATCCTCCAAAGGGAAAACAGGGAACTTGTTAAGTTTAAGACAGCAACACTGAAGGTCTTTGGCCTTAGTGAGTCTAAGATCGCGGATTTAATAAGAGATATTGTTGAGAGAAGTGAGCCTGCTAAGATAAGTTTTTTGCCTAACTATCCTGAGAATCACATCAAGATTACGGCGAGAGGTATTAATGATCAGGAAGCTATTAAGATAGTCTCCAAGACAGCGGACGGAATAGCGGAACAGTTGGGGGACTATGTATTTGGTAGAGACAATCAAACGCTGGAGGGTGTAGTAGGGGACCTATTGAGGTCAAATGACCACACTATCGCTGTGGCAGAGTCGTGCACCGGAGGTCTGATTAGTCAACGGCTCACCAATATCCCGGGAAGCTCAGACTACATGAAGAGGGGGATTGTGGTGTACAGCAACGAGGCTAAGGTTGACCTTCTCCATGTCCCTGCTCACCTGATAGATAGGTTTGGCGCTGTCAGCGCCGACGTTGCGGAGAGGATGGCCGAAGGGGCGAGAGAGTTTGGGAAGACCGACCTGGGTTTGGGGATAACCGGTATTGCCGGGCCAGGTGGAGGGACCCCCGAAAAGCCCGTTGGTCTGGTATTTATCTCCCTTGCCGACGAGAAGGGAACGGTGGTCAAGAGTTACAACTTCCGGGGGGATCGGACTCAAGTCAGGCTTGTCACCTCTGAGACTGCCCTAGATTTGGTAAGAAGGTATTACCTTAATGTCTAAAGACCTATAGGAGAAGGATGTTGAAGATACGGAGTTTTCTGGCTATTGACCTTCCGGCGGAGATCGTAGAGGGCATTAGAGAGATCCAGGATCACTTAAAGCAATCCGGACCTTATGTAAAGTGGGTAAGACCTGAAAATATCCATCTCACCCTGAAATTCTTTGGAGACATTGACGAGAAAGCCATAGATGAAATATCCACGGTTCTGGACGGGGTGGTTTCGAAGACCAATGCTTTTGATCTGGAGGTAAGAGACGTAGGGGTCTTCCCCAATACCTCCCGGCCCAGGGTGGTATGGGTTGGGACCGAATCCCGTGACCGAACCATCAATATTCTCCAGAAGGAGATAGATGCCACTTTGAAGACCATGGGGTTTGAGCCTGAGGACAGGGCGTTTCGGCCACATCTAACCATGGGAAGGGTTAAGTCTTTGAAAGACAAGAGGCTGTTGATAGCACAGATGGAGAAATTTAAGGGGTTCGACATGGGTTCTTTCAGAGTGGAGCACCTGTTCTTAATTAAGAGTGATCTGCGCCCCACGGGCGCCGTTTACACGAAACTGAGGAGCTTCGACTTAGCAAAATCCAGGAATGATATATAGATTTCCATGGTTTGTGTAACTGCGCAGGTCGAAAGTATTTTAAAAGAGGAGGTTGCCATGGAAACTGATTTAAATAAAGAAAAGGTTGTTGATCTCGCAATGACCCAAATTGAGAGACAATTTGGTAAAGGTTCCATCATGAGGCTGGGCACAGATGCGACAGTCTCAAACATACCATTCATCTCAACAGGCTCGCTCGGTTTAGACATGGCTTTGGGCGTGGGGGGGATCCCGAGGGGACGGGTGGTGGAGATTTTCGGCCCCGAAGCATCGGGAAAGACAACACTGGCCCTCCATGTGATAGCGGAGGCTCAGAAAAAGAACGGCATTGCGGCATTCATAGATGCGGAACATGCCCTTGACGCCGGCTATGCAAAAAAACTTGGGATAAAGGTTGATAACTTACTAGTGTCCCAGCCTGATAACGGGGAGCAAGCGCTCGAAATAACAGACATACTTGTCAGAAGCGGCGCAATAGATGTAATTGTTATCGATTCTGTGGCTGCCTTGACACCACGGGCGGAGATCGAGGGAGAGATGGGAGACACGCATATGGGGCTCCAGGCAAGGCTCATGTCCCAGGCCCTCCGGAAGTTAACGGCCTCTATCAGTAAATCCATGACCGTGGTCATATTCATCAATCAGTTGAGAATGAAGATCGGGGTCGTGTTTGGGAACCCTGAAACAACTACAGGCGGTAATGCGTTGAAGTTTTATTCTTCCGTCAGGCTTGACATACGCCGCACCGCATACATAAAAAACGGTCAGGACGTGGTGGGGAACAGAACCAGGGTGAGGGTTGTAAAGAATAAACTGGCGGCGCCTTTCAAAGAGGTGGAATTCGACATAATGTACGGAGAAGGCATATCCAAAGAGGGAGACCTCTTAGACGTGGCCACTTCCAGCAACTTGATAGAAAAGAGCGGCGCCTGGTATTCTTATGGGGAGGAACGCATCGGACAGGGAAGGGAGAATGCCAAATCGTTCTTAAAGGACCATCCTGAGATTGCCCACGAGATCAAGGATAAGATTCTGGATCGACTCGGCTTACGACCAGGAGATGAAAAACAAGATACGGGGATAAGTGGAGATGGAGAAAAAATGTGACAAGGTAGATCCAGAAATAGGCTAATCCTGAAATCAAGAACCGAACACTACATCGAGGGCCTCCTCAACAGAATTGACTCCCACCAGCTCTACATTCTCTTTATTTTGAGAGTTTTTCTTGTTACTCAGGGGCAATATACATTTAGTGAACCCCAACTTGGCGGACTCTTTTATCCGGACATCCCCTTGACTTACCCCCCTGATCTCTCCTCCCAATCCTACCTCACCGAAGAGAACTGTTTTGGGATCAACGGGTTTGTCCATATAGCTCGACGCCACCGAGACCACTATCCCCAAGTCAGCGGCGGGTTCATCTATCCTAACCCCCCCGGCAACGTTCATAAAAATGTCCTGATTAACAAGGCTCATGCCCACCTTCTTTTCCAGGACTGCTACCAACAAAGAGACCCGGTTATGGTCTACACCAATGGTTGTCCTGCGAGGCACAGCGAAACCTGTGGGGCTGACCAATGCTTGAAATTCAACAAGGATCGGCCTGGACCCTTCCACGCTGGAGACCACTACCGAACCGGGAATATTCACGGGTCTCTCCGACAAGAAAAGTTCCGACGGGTTTAAGACTTCCTCCAGGCCCGAGTCTTTCATCTCAAAGACGCCGATTTCGTTAGTCGATCCGTACCGGTTCTTCACGGCGCGCAGTATTCGATACGGGTGTCCCCGGTCTCCTTCGAAGTAAAGCACAGTGTCTACCATATGTTCCAAGACCCTGGGCCCCGCTATGGCCCCTTCTTTGGTTACGTGTCCAATGAGAAAAGTGGCGGTTCCCGTCCTCTTGGACATATACATGAGTCTTGCCGCTGTCTCCCTGACCTGGGAGATGCTACCCGGAGCAGACTGCAAATGGGATGTGTAGACAGTCTGAATAGAATCAATGACCAAGACCCGGGGGCTAAGTCTCTTTATCTCACCGAAGATCCTTTCCAGTGACGTCTCTGAAACAATGTACAGGTTTCTTGAAGATACGCCCAGACGATCACCCCTCATCTTGGTTTGCTTGGCGGATTCCTCGCCGGAAACATAAAGGACAAGCCTCCCGGAATGGCCCAATTTGTCCAGGGCTTGCAATACCAGGGTCGATTTTCCGATCCCCGGATCACCCCCAATCAGGACAATAGCCCCCTCCACTATTCCTCCACCCAGGGTCCGATCAAATTCTCCAATGTTTGTGGTTACCCTACCTTCTTCATCAATCTCTATATCAGTTATAGGTTTAGAAACCTCCGCTGTTTCTATTCCCAAAAGGTCTATCGGCGAAGGAGGTTGTGCCCTGATATTTTCTTCCACAAGGGTATTCCACCCTCCGCAATCCGGGCATTTGCCCAACCACTTCGGCACTTGGTATCCACATGCCTGACATAAAAAGTACGT
Source organism: Deltaproteobacteria bacterium (assembly GCA_030643245.1). Lineage (GTDB taxonomy): Bacteria > Desulfobacterota > UBA8473 > UBA8473 > UBA8473 > JAUXHQ01. The sequence continues at coordinate 395 of DAOWME010000217.1, read as the reverse complement.
CTTTATATTCGCCATTCCGTTGGAGAGTCCTTTAAGAAAGTTCCGATACATACTATTCGACTCGGAAGCATATGTCAATCCGAGGAAAGATCCAACACCAGTTTCAGAACCCTGATACTTGCTTGAATTTAGGGGCGTCCATTAAAAGTCCTTCGTCTTCACTTTTGCAATGTGTGAAAAATGAAGGTGCGACCCAGTTGTTTGTTGTTTTTCTTACGTTTATACAAGAATCAACAGCAAACTTTATCCTTTTATGTTCTTGAGTTTTCGAAAAATAGTTGAAGAACCAAGTAAGCAATTGGCACATTTATTGCCGTTAAACTTTCACCACGTCATTCCCGCGAAGGCGGGAATCCAGATTAAGAACATATCGTATCATACAAATCTTCCCAATT
>DAOWME010000208.1 GCA_030643245.1 Deltaproteobacteria bacterium | reverse complement strand
AACGGAGAAGTAAGGTCCCGCATTATCTGGAGTAAAACATTACAAGAATATGATAAATGAGCACTCTAATCCCAACTCATGGCAAACTAAACCGACGGATAGATTTGTGCTTAGGTGGATAAAATGCCATCTGTCTGCACGGGTCACACGAAGGCTGGTTTCTGTTCGCTGGCTTCGACCCTGGATGATAACGATCAGTTCCGCGCTCGTGGGCGTACTGGCCGGAGTAGTCTTCGCTCTGGGATGGGCCTGGTTGGCCGGTCTAATTGCTGCCGCATCTCAGGTTTTGGACGGCGTTGACGGGCAGTTCGCCCGGCTAACAGGCAGACAGAGCACAACGGGAGCCTTCCTGGACTCGGTATTGGATCGCTACCCGGATGGGGCGATGTTGATCGGCCTCGTTATTTACCTGGTCCGCCTGCCCGCTCCAATTCCCCTCTGGCTGACTCTGGCTTTGGGATCCCTGGCTCTGATTGGAAGCAATCTCGTGAGCTATGGCAGCGCCAGGGCGGAGAGCCTTGGGATCGATCTCGGTAAACCAACGCTGGCGAGTAAGGGAACAAGGACGACTGTCATGGCTTTATGTGCCATAGCAAGCCTCATCTGGCCGCCCATGCCGCTAGTGGCGCTTCTTTATCTTGTTATACATACCAATGGGGTGGTGGTGAAACGATTGATCGAGGCCCTTGACTAATAATCACTTGGGGCCTAGTGTCGTGTCATCTATGTAAGGGACGGGGACGAAGTATCAAGAAATACTGGATTCCCACATTCGTGGGAATGACGATCGCCTGATACGATAATTCACACATGACACGACACAAATTGTGTCAGATGAGTTCCGGCCGAATTCTATGATCATGGGGGAGAAATATCAAATGGCTGAAACCGGTGTGATCCACGGTCGCTTCCAGGTACTACACAGCGATCATCTCAAATACCTGTTGGCAGGGAAGGCCAGATGCAGGCACCTTGTTGTCGGCATAACCAATCCGGATCCTACCCTGACCAGGGACGAACACGCAGACGTCAACAGAAGCACACGTACAGCGAATCCCCTGACCTATTTTGAACGTTATACTATGGTTCGTGAAGCCTTGTGGGAGACGGGGCTGACCCATGAGGATTTTTCCGTTGTGCCATTTCCCATCAACTTGCCCGAGTTGTATGAATATTATGTGCCAATAGACGGCGTCTTTTTCTTAACTATCTACGATGAATGGGGAAAACAAAAGCTCAAACGTTTTCAGGCCACAGGCCTGAAAACAGAGGTACTCTGGGAAAAACCTTCCCACGAAAAAGGACTGAGCGGAAGCGACATCAGGAGACGGATGGCTGCAGGGGAAGCATGGGAGCATCTGGTCCCTCCCAGCACCCGGGTCCTGATGATAAAATGGGGTATCCCGGAGCGGCTGAGAAAAGATATTTTCCTTTGACTCCTAGATATTCAAGGCAGCCTCGAACCCCTCGTAAATGGCATCATATATCTTCCTCGGCTCAACACAGTCACCCACCTCTTTTAAGGATATTTTTCCTCTCAGTTCTTCTGCCAATTTCCTGTCAGGGAGAAGACCGCCGGAAACAACGATAGTATCCGCAGGGATAGACATCTCCTCCCCTTCCCTTTCAATAACCACACTATCTTTCTTTATCTCCTTATATGAGACCTTTTTTATTACCTTAATCTTCCTTTCCCTTATCCTCATCATGGTCACCCAACGTGTACTGATTCCTATGTCAGCTCCAATGCGGGGTTGCCTGGTAAGTATCGTTACGTTCTTGCCTCTCTCGCTGAGGTATTCGGCGACATCCACACCGATAAGCCCGCCTCCAATCAAGACAACATCGTTGCCGGTTTCGATCTCGCCGGCAAGAAGGTCTATGGCCATAGCCACATTTGCTTTGTCAATACCGGGTATTTCCGGTATATTCTCTTTTGCCCCTGATGCCACTATGATGCAATCAGCGTTTTCTTTCAGCACTTCTTCAACAGTAGTATCCTTATTCAGTTCTACGCTGATGTTGTTTACTTCCATTTGACGGACAAGGTACTTAGTCAAACACCCGATTTCATCCTTTAAAGGCGGGATGACCGCTACATTTAAGGCTCCTCCCAGTTTGTCGGATTTCTCCCAGAGGGTTACGTTGTGGCCCTTAATTGAAGCTACACGAGCGGCCTCCATACCCCCGGGACCACCCCCCACTACGAGGACATTTTTCCCTTGATCAACCGGCGCCAGTAGATTCTCCCCTTCTCTCCCCAATTCCGGATTAAGTGCACAGATCACCCCTTCAGGCCCGGACCTGTGAATTTGGGACATCATCGTATCGAAACAGACACAACATGCGATGCAGGTTCTGATCTCATCCATCCTGCCTTCATACGTCTTATTTACAAATTCAGGGTCTGCGAGGAGGCCCCGGCCCAGTGCGATAAGGTCGGCTTTACCTTCTCTGAGCAAGCTTGCGGCCACGTAAGGGTCGTTTATCCTTCCCACTGTTGTAACAGGCACATCTGTGACCTCTTTCAAGGCTTGAGCAAGATGGACGAATGCTGCACGAGGCACTGACATGGGCAACATCGGTTTGGGGGATTCATGCCAGCCAGCCCACGCATGAAGTCTATCGGCCCCTGCTTCTGCGAAGATCTTTGCCATAACCTTGGAATCCTCAATAGTACTGCCACCAGGGAGGTACTCATCCACACTCATCTTCACACAAAGACCTAAATCATAGCCCACCTTATCCCTGATTCTTTCGATTATCTCTTTTACAAAGGTCGCCCGCTCCGCAGGACCGTCACCCCCGTACTTATCCGTTCTCTTGTTTGTAATCGGCGAACAGAACTGGCTTATAAGGTATCCTGTAGACCCCATGAGTTCCACACCATCGAACCCTGCGTCCCTGGCCCTTCGAGCGCCTTCACCAAAGGCCTCCACAATCTCTTCCACCTCTTCGGTTGAGAGTTCTCTAGGGGTTTCCCCGGTATAGTTAGAAGCGATAGCCGAAGGTGCAACAGGTTGCGCACCCAGGTTTTTCTCCCTGGCGTACCTGCCGGCGTGGTTCAACTGCAAAACCACCTTTGCGCCTGCCTCGTGTATGGCATCGGAAAGGATGTTCAGCCCCGGGATATACTTATCGTCAACTATGGCCAACTCTCCGCCCAGACCGGCCTTTCCAAGCCTGTGCACATAGGCTACTTCCACTGTTATGAGACTGGCGCCTCCCTTTGCCCTGGCCGCAAGGTAATCGGTTACTCTCTCGGTTACATATCCGTCTCCCCCATACCCTGTCCCCATGGGGGCCATTATGATGCGGTTCTTCAACTCCATCTTGCCAATAGTAATGGGTTCGAAAAGACAATCGAGTTCTTTTGGTCTCATAACTTACCTCCTTGTCAGTAAAAAGATGTTATCAAACAGCAATTCTAATTATGGCATTTCCCCTGATAAATTAATAAATTAATAAACACGATTGTGACTATTGCCGGCTGCTTGTTTCTTGGTTAAACAACCGCTTCCTCTTCTGATACTTTCGAACAGCTATGTTGTGCTCTCGCAGGTTATCTGAGAAGTGGTGGGTACCATTGTTCTTTGAAACAAAATAGAGGTAATTCACTTTGGCCGGATACAGAACGGCTTTAATGGAGGCCTCCCCGGGGTTAGCGATTGGGCCGGGTGGCAAACCACCATAGCGGTATGTATTGTATGGGCTCTTTCTCTTAAGATGTTTTTTTCTTATCCTACCTGTAAAATCGGGAATGCCGTAAACAGATGTAGGATCGCTTTGAAGTCGTATACGCTTTTTCAACCTGTTCTGGAATACGGCAGAGATTAGAGGACGTTCCCATGATTGTCCCGTTTCCTTCTCGATTATAGAGGCAAGGGTCAAAACCTCTTTCTCTGTAAGACCCAACTCTCTTGATCTCTCAGTGTATTTGCCAACATAAACCTCCCTGAACCGGGCAACCATTAATTCAATGATAACCCTTTCACTGATATTCCCTGGCATCAGGTAAGTATCCGGGAAGAGGTAACCCTCCAGGCTGTCTCCCTCGATGCCAAAATCAGATATTAGGGTACGATCAAAGCACATCTCCAGGAATTTCTCTCTGTCAACAAGTCCGGCATCATCAAGTAGGTCCGCTATCTGATAGATGTTGTATCCTTCCGGTATTGTGGTAGGATGCTCTATTACTTCGCCTTTTACCAGCACGTCCAGGACTTCGAGGGGCAACATGGAGGTATGCAAGTAATATTCGCCTGCCTTAATCCTCCTGGTACCCTGATGATATCTAGCCAATAAGGAAAACCTCGCCACATCCTTAATAATTCCTTCCCCTTTTAGAATTCCGGCAACCTCGGCGAAACTGGCTCCTGGTTCTATATGTATTATCTTGTGGATTTTTTGAGAATTGGGTGGGGTGGCAAGGTAAAGAAAGATACTCATGGCTATGAGTAATCCCAGGATAATCAAGGGCATTACTATGTAAGAGATGGCCTTCTTCATAGCGTTCTACCGTGTCTTGCTATCCAAGTATCCCTGCAGAATAAATACGGCGGCCATCTTATCTACAACCTTTTTTCTCTTCCTGCGGCTGAGGTCAGCCTCTAACAAGGCCCTGTTGGCTGCTCTTGTAGAAAGCCGTTCATCCCACGCAGTTACAGGGATATTTAGATACTCTTTTATCGTTTCTGCCAAGGCCAGCACACCTTCAGCCTGCTTCCCGATGGTACCGTCCATGTTCTTGGGCAGGCCTATTACTATTTCCGTAGCCATGTATTCATTTACCAGTCTTTCAATCTCGTACATATCACTATCCAGGTTCTTACGGATTATGGTTGAAACCCCTTGAGCAGTCCAGCCCATGTCATCACTCACCGCTACACCAATCTTCTTACTGCCGACATCTAAACCTATTATCTTCAACAGTATCTTTCCTACTGATCTTGGGATTAAACAGCCGCAAATTATTAAACCCAAACTTTCAACACCCAGTTCATAGTATAATATGAAAAATATGAAGTCAAGGAATTTGCCGGCAGCTATCATCATGGCTAATTTCTTCATGAAGAAGAGGTTCCTTGATATTTCCCGACAATTCATTTATTGAAGATTATTAAGAGTTCCATCTTCCCGAACTACGAATGAGGGAAAAGATTTTCAAACACGCTCTAATTACTTGAGTTTTCGAAAAATAGTTGAAGAACCAAGTAAGCAATTGGCACATTTATTGCCGTTAAACTTTCACCACGTCATTCCCGCGAAGGCGGGAATCCAGATTAAGAACATATCGTATCATACAAATCTTCCCAATTT
>DAOWME010000200.1 GCA_030643245.1 Deltaproteobacteria bacterium | reverse complement strand
CTAAGCCTTGTTAACATGTTAGCCTCCTTTAAAGAAATGTCTTTGTTAATTAACGACAATGATGACCGGGTCACCATATACCTTGCCAGCAAAGAAGAATATTCACCTCCTTTCGTCACTCGACGTATTGCATTCCGTGTTTTGGAGTTGCTGCCAACTTCGTTATATGTCACGTGAATATGCAACCTTCATGCCAAAAAATTATCGGCATCATAAGAAGAATCTATGTGACGGCAAGGGGAAGCTGTTGCTTTGAATCTGGCGGATCACAGGATACAGCAAGAAGGGTTCGAAAAGGTCGTGAATTCCTTTTTATAGGCGCTGGAGAGGTCATATAGCCCACATTCCCCCACAATATGTAGTACATTTTGTCCTCAAGACCTCCTACATATAGTGACAATTTACGGCACATTAACGCCAAATTTTGTCATTTGTATAAGATTAGGGGCGAGGCCGAAATAACTTCCTCAAGTTGGCGCTCAGATTTAGGTCAGATTTGTTCGATCTGAAAATACAAAACCACAGGAATAGTCGGCATCCTTCATAAAAGCTATAAAGTAGTTTACACTTTCTAATAAAAAAACAGTCTCGGCACCGTTGAAGCAGCCATAATTTCAAAAGTGTAAACTGATGTATGAAGGATACCGAATAGTCTTACCTATTTCGAGGATTTTGTGTTTGAAGATCGGGCAAAGATGGCCTGAAGATGAGATGTACAAATGGGGAAGTTATTTGGCCTCGCTCCTTAGTGCGGTTATGTGATGTGTCCCTAACCATGAACTTGTACCTTCATTTCAATTTTAGCGATGGATAGATCGGAGATTCAGGTCTTGGTGTCAACGTCTGTCTCTGACAATCAGGGATCAAGCCGAGCTCCTCTATTATATCCTGCGGAAGCACGAGCATCATTGCCCCGGTCTCAACGATAGCCTCCATCTCATATTTCCTGATCTCATTCTCCTCAATCTTCTTTTCCAAGTACATGTATCTGTCTACAAAATTTTCCAACCCGATCTTTACCTTAATCTCCCCCATTTCTTGCCTCGCTTATGCAGCCAGCTTGCTTTTTATCTCGCTTATCTCCCGCTCAAGGTTCACCACCCGCCCATCGAGCTTCACGTGCTCATCCCTGCGGACAATGGCGTCGTAAAGACGGTCCATCCGCATATTGTTCTTGGCCAACTCATCCCGAAGCTCAACGCGGAGATCATCGATCCGCACATTAGTGTTCGATATCTCATCCCGAAGCTCTTTTCTCAGATCGTCTATCCTCCTACTCTGGTCTGCCAGATGCAGGTTAATATCATCGAGCCTCTTATTCGTTAAACCCAGTATAGTCTTGATCTCGTTATTATCCTCTATTATCTTGTTTATATCAGGAAGGATAAGCTCTTCCAGCGCACTCCTTATTGCCTCTTTAAGTTCCATCGTTTTCTCCTCTTCAATAGCCGAACGCGCGAATCTTTAAATCCGCAGGTCCGGCAGCAAGGCGCGCGGAGCGATGAATTAACTCTGTTCCCCCGTTTGCCCTCAATACTGTTGAACTAATCAGCCACAGACCCACACAGACTGGCACAGACTATTTTATACATTCAATTCCATTTCATGTCAATGAGTGAAAAACTTTCTCTTTTGTTTCCGCAAAGACTTTGATAGTATGGACTGAAATTTACGCTTCACTGGTGTTCAAGAAAGCACTCAGCTTATAGATGAACTGAAGGTAGTAAACGATGCTCAAGATTAGATGTAAATGGTATTATTTTATTGTTTTGGCCATCCTTGTCCTTGTAGTAATACTGGCGAACCATTTTTACTCTCAGATGACGGAAGGGACGGATAAATCCACCGGCAGATACATAAATATCTTCCTAAATTTCATATCCAAAGAACCTAAACTGGATTACATCCTTATAGAGAAAAATGGAGAAGAGTGCAGATTGCATAATGGAGAAAGCATCCATCTCTCCTCCGGGGACACCTTTATTATCAAAGACACCACCACAAATCTCTTCTTCAATAGAGGTATAAAAACAGACATAGAAGGCATAGGAACAGATGATGACACCAATTGTGAGTTCGGAACGATTGAGCTGGTCGACATGATGATGCTGGATATTATGGAGGGTCGCAAACCTTCAGTTTCAATAAATGTGAGCAGAAGTGGCCGGGTATTTGCCACGTCTTTTCTGGATGTGGGTATTATAAAGGATGACTGGACAGCCAAAGCCGAGGTCGTAAAAAAGTTGACGGACAAAATCAGGTATCTCAAAAAGGCGGTTGAGTCGGACCCCTCTGATACCTCGGTAAGGGTTGATCTGGCAGACGTCTATATAAGAAAAGGTGATCTTGCGGAATCAATCGCTGAACTTGAAGAAGTAGTGAAGACGCGCCCAACTGACAAAGACGTCTATGAAAAGCTGATATACCTTTACAAGAAAACCAATAATTCCGATGGAATGATCCGGATGTATAACAGCTTGATTCAATTGTATCCGGAAGATGACATACTCCGTTATAATTTGGGCACCCTTTTGGAAGACAGGGCAAAACACAAAAGTGCTATCTCGGAGTTCTTGAAAGCAGCAAAACTGAACCCCAAGGATGCCGGCACACATGTTCATCTTGCATACAATTACACGAAGATAGGCAGATTGAAAAAGGCCATATCAGAGTATGAAAGGGCGGAAAAGCTGAATAAAAAGGATCCGGTTATTCCCCTCAACCTGGCTATTCTCTACGAAAAGGAGAGAAAGTTAAGGAAAGCTATTGAAAAATACGAGAAGGCAAGGAAATTAACGCCCGATGATATGGATATCCTGACATCTCTTGCCGGGATATATATGGATATCAAAGATCACAAGAAGGCTATCCCTCTCTATAAGAAGGTAACCAGATCATCCTCAAAGGACCCTGTTATCTGGGGTAAACTAGGATACGCATACAGTGAAGAGAGGATGTGGCATAAGGCGGTTGACTCATATAAGAAATCAGTCAGATACGGCTCCGACGATGCCATCACTCACTTGAACCTGGCCATACTCTTCGAGAAACTGGATGATACGGAAAAAGCGCTGAACGAATATAAAAAGGCATTGGAAAGGGATCCGTCCCTGAGTGAGGCAAAGGAAAAGATCCCAAAGCTCTCCATCGAAATCTTGCGACGCAAATGAGCGCCCACGTGACAGCTACCCCTTGTTACTCTAACCCTGCCCTATTATTCTCGGTTCCTGACACAATTCCCCCAAGTCAAGCTCCTTCAGTTTTTCCGTTTTCTGTAAACCTGTGGAGATGTCCCAACCCCTGAAACCATAATATTCATGCTTCATCTTCTCAAATTCATCTCTGTCTATCACCAGACCTCTCCTCGAAAAAGGTTCCCCGTCCTTTCCGGGAAGCAGGCACTCTTCGTTCAAGAAATCACCCTTCAAAGGCATGGTGAAGTTGAACTCCTCCAGGCTATCGCCTTCTCTTCCCTTATGACCTTCTCTAACAAGGATAGCCCTCTGCAAATTAAATACCCTCTCACCTATCCTGTAAAGCCCTTCTTCGTCAGTCTCCTTTCCTGTAACCGCGGAGTATATCTTGCTTTCAAGGGTAGGATCTCCCACATGGTCCTCATTGACCTCCGTATGCATGATCGGCCAGACAAAGTCGCACAATATCAAGCTCTCTTTTGCATACTGACGATTCTGGATCTTGGCGGCAGCAAGAGCCTTTCCCTCATATGTGGAGAAATCAGCGGCGATTTCACTTCCCCAAAAACGATTTGCAATAGCCCTAAAAACCTCGGATGTAATGTAATTATCCGTATATCCCGTAGCCCTGGCTGCCCACAGCATACCGAGAATACTTACCTCATGAAGCTGTTGTATGGGAAGCCTCGGTTCTAAAGCGTAAAAGATTGCCGTAGTGATAAACATCCTGGCACCGTAAACAGGATTATAACCCGTTCTTGTGATATAGTCTGTAATCAAATTCTCCGCATCGTTTCCCAATTCCCTGGCTGCCCTGTGGGTCCCATTGGCAAGAAGATCCCCGAATCCGTCTCTACGCGATATGTCGCGTGTCAGCTTCTCAATAAACTCCAGACTCCCTATTTTGGAAAGGGGGAGGCCTGACTGTTCCTCGGTCACGATATTTGTCTTATGGCATCTACTCAACCACATGATCATAGTCTCAACAGCGTGTGTGTCGAGCCCGTAATCATCACAGAGTTTGGTGGCTTCGAACGGAACCTCATTCTTTTCCTTGTAATAACGCTGCGCTCGTGTCTCATAGAAGAGCGCAGCCTGGCACATAAATTTACCTTTCTTCCCGCTCTTCCCCTGAAAGGTAGTCCTGATACAGTCGTGAACACAGCCGAAACATGGATCCCTTTTTACCCTGGCCGGATCAGCAACGGTTGGGACCAAGAGGGACATACCTTTAGTGAACCCGGTTACCGTTTTTATGAGTTCTTTCACCCTGTCCGGTGAAGCGACATCAACCTTGCCCTTGCCGTGCACAGCTATGGCCTTCAAGTTCTTCGACCCCATCACTGCCCCCAGACCGCTCCCTCCGGTGGCATCGTTGTCCGCCATGAGAATGGCAAAGGCCACCCTGTTTTCACCGGCCGGACCCACAGTGACTATCCTGAAAGAATCCCCCAGTTCCTTTTTCAATTGCTCTCTGGTCTCTATGGCGCCTTTGCCCTGCAGGTGTCCTGCATCCCTCAGCTCCACAACGTCACCGTCGATGAAGATATACACAGTTTTCTCTGCCTTGCCGTGAACTACGAGTGTATCGTAACCTGCAAATTTGAGGAATACTCCCCAGGAACCACCAAGGTTGCAATAAGAAAACTCGTTGTTCAGCGGTGACTTGGCACAAACCTGCCATCTGGCGCCCGAAAATCCGGGAATACCGCAAAGAGGCCCTGTCATGAATATCAAACGATTTTCAGGGTCAAATGCATCGACTTCAGGAGGCACCTCTTCCCAATAGATCTTACACCCTACGCCTCTTCCGCCTATGAAAAGATCAGCATACGCCTCAGTTGGCGTCTTGCGTACCTTCCCCGATGAAAGATCTATCCTCAATATGTTACCTGTATACCCTTTTAGATTAGACATGGCTTATACCCTCCTTATGTAAGTGTTAAGGAACGGCGCTCTATGCCGCTTAACAGGCGCGATATGCTTCACTCCTGTTAAATAGTATACTAAGGGACGAGGCTGAAATAACTTCCCCATTTGTGCATCTCATCTTCAGGCCATCTTTGACCGATCTTCAAACACAAAATCCTCGAAATAGGTAATACTATTCCTGTGGTTTTGTGTTTTCAGATCGAACAAATCCGACCTAAATCTGAGCGCCAACTTGAGGAAGTTATTTCAGCCTCGTCCCTAACTAGTGTCCGTCCTTGAAAAGTGTAAACTGATAAATGAAAGATATCCTAACTACTATCAAACTTTTCTATAGAACAAAAGAAAAAATAAGGTTCCAGATCAAAATAATTTTCAATAACGCTAGCTAATGCCTGTCCAGCTAACTAAGGGGCGAGGCCCAGAGAATTCCCTACTTGAAATCACGCCTTTGGAATATCATGATGGCAAGAAGGATTACAGTTAGAGTGTACAAGCTGCTGTATACCAGGGAAAAGAGGATCTCTCTCGGTGGAAGGGGCAGGCCGT